>JAYPLD010000023.1:10468-26936 GCA_038129265.1 Crocinitomicaceae bacterium | reverse complement strand
AAATAAACTTGGTAGGGGTAGAGCAAAAAAGGGAATGTTCGAAGGAGATATGATACATGGTGAACTAGAAATTGGACAAGCTGCATCTCAGGTAAATACCATTTTACCTGCAAAGGAAATTGTAAATCAAATTTTAGAAGAATTCAAATGGGCAAAAAATGATATTTCCACTATCTCATTTTAGATTACACTCTTTTAAATACATGGCAACTTTAATCTTTTTATTGCGTTATTAAATAGAAAGTTTTTATTCCTGTAATCCAATGAAACTATTTCAAGAACGAATATTACGGATTTTTTTGGCGTTTTTTGTCTTTATAAAGACATTCCCTTCATTTGCAGAAGATGTACAACCTTACCCATGTGCTAATGCTTCCTGCTTTTGTATTCAAGTCAATGAAATTGGTGATTTGTCTATTATTTGGGATCAGTCTAATCTAGGGGTTTCTAATTTTTTTGAACATCAATTTTATGCTGATACAGGGACTGGTTTTTTGTATATTGGATCAGAGAGTGATCCAAACGTAAATTCATTTACATATTCTAATTTTTATGCAGCTTTATCTAGCTCAAGTTATTATATCAAAACTTATTACGGAGTTGGTGGAGGTTTAGTTCAATATAGTGATACTATTTCTAGTATTTATTTTGATTTAGTAAATCAATTTGACGGAACCATGTATTTAAGTTGGAATCATCCTATGCCATTTGATTCAATACCTCCAAATTCTTATTATTCATTAGAAAAATCATCGCCATCTACACCCCCAACAAGCGCAGTTTGGAATCACGTGCGTAATTTACCTGTAGACTCTACTTTCACCATAGAGTCCCTTGGAATATGTGCAGATTGGATAAATTACAGAGTAAGGCTTGTGACTGATAATTGTGATTTTATTTCTAATATTGACGGTGGGTATATTCAAGATCAAACTCCGCCTGATGCCCCTTTAATTAATTTTGTAAGTAATGATACGTCAACCAATACAATGCAAATTAATTGGAATCCTAGTTTTGCAACGGATACATATGCATATATCATATTTAAATTTTATAACGGATCTTGGTCACCCGTAGATACTGTTTTTGGAAGACTTAATACTTCCTATTATGACACAACAACAACTACATTTGGAAATCAATCTGTGCAATATGCAGTTGCCGCAATGGACGGGTGCAGTTCTGGAAACCCACCACAAAACAACACCAGTCCAGCAGGTTTGGAGCATCAGAATATCCATTTAAATTCAACTTACGATCAGTGTTCAGGTATAGTTAATTTAAGTTGGAACCCCTATATTAATTGGAGCCTTGGTGTTGATCGTTATGAGGTTTTTGTTAAAAATCAACAATCCACATGGAGTTTAGCTGGAATGGCTACTAATAACTCATTTAATTATTTTATACAGAATGGCAATTTAAATTATTCGTTCTTAGTTAAAGCCATTGCAGATTCTAATCTATATAGTTCTATTTCAAATCAAGTTGAATTTTTTGCAGTACAAAACCCAATTCCTCAGTATTCTTACATTTCAAGTACTAGTGTTTCTGGTGATTCGGTTCGTATCACTTATTTAGGAGATAATTCCGTAGGCGTGAGTGAGGTATTTCTATATCGGTCATTTGATAATGGAATTAATTTTTCAAAAATTGATAGTGAGATGAATCCTGTTTTTCCTATCACATTTCATGTACTTGATGCTTCTCCTAATGAACAACCTAGTATGTATCAGGTTTCAGTTTTGGATGCCTGTGGCAATGAAATTGCTTATTCCAATGTGGGTAAAACTATTTTCTTGTCGGTAAATAATAATGACTACGCTTTGAAATCTCTAAATTGGAATTCCTACATCCGTTGGGAAATTGGAGTAGAAAATTATGAAATACACGCAAGGCAGGAAAATATGAGTGGTTTCCAAAATGTAGCTAACCTTGATTCAACTTTCAATAGTTTCCTTCATGATATAAATAACTTCATCACACCTCCATTTGAAGGGGAGGTTTGTTATAAAATTAAAGCATTAGAAGTATTAAATTCATTTGGTGATCAAGGAATTAGTGAATCTAATGAGGTGTGTATTCAGCAGCAATTGATGGTTTCTATTCCAAATGCATTATATGTAGGCGGGTTGAACGCCAATTGGAAACCTATTTTAAATATCGATGAAGTTGAAGAGTATAAAGTTTCTATCTATAACAGATTGGGTCAATTAGTATACGAACTAGAAGATTATAATCAATTTTGGGATGGAAGTTATCAATCTACGGGAGAGCTTTCTTCAACTGGAGTATTCATTTATTTTATGGAATTTAAAACTACAGATGGAAATTACCATAATAGAAAAGGACATATCACGGTAATCAGATAATTAAGTTTTTTGTTTTTTCTTTTTAGCAGCGGGGAATAATATATTGTTCAAAATTAACCGGTACCCTGGAGAATTAGGATAAAGATTAAGATCTGTAGGAGGATCATTGACGAAATGCCTGTAATCTTCTGGGTCATGTCCTCCATAAAATGTCCATTGGCCTTTCCCAAATTCACCATGTATATATCGCGCAGTTTTTAATGCTTTTGATTCACCCATGATAAGCACATCAGATTTGATTAGAGAGGTTTTAAAATCTGTAGTTTGTCCCATAAATCCTTTGATGACATTAGTGTGATTTTGACAGAGTAGGGTGGGTACAATATCCCACTTTGCTGAGAACTCGAATAAAGTAAAAAGATCTTGTGTCTCAGGAATTCGGTGTAATGTTGTGCCATCTATATCTGAAAATTCATACTCTAAAGGGTTCATTTTGAGTTTAAAGTTTTTAAATGCCAAGGTATTGTTGTAGTTGAGTTTGGATTGGGCTTGTGGATCTGCTTTATCTCCATCAAACATGTGCTCACAGATGTCTATGTTTTCTGCAGACAGTGCAATGTCATAGGAGTCTGTTCCAGAGCACATTGTAAATAAAAAGCCTCCACCAGCTACAAATTCTTTTATGTTTTTGGAAACTTGTAGTTTTAGATGAGATACCTTTTCAAATCCCAATGAAACTGCCCTTTTTTCTGAATCAGATTGCTGTTTTTTGTACCACGGGGCGTTCTTGTAATTTCGATAGAATTTTCCATATTGGCCAGTAAAATCTTCATGGTGTAAATGAAGCCACTCATATTTAAAAAGTTGATTTTCTATCACTTCTTTATCATAAATCTCATCATAAGGAATTTCGGCATACGTTAGAACTAACGTAACAGCATCATCCCATGGTTGTTTTCCTTTGGGGGTGTAAACAGCAATTTTTGGTGCCTTTTCTAGTTTTACCACTTCCATATTTACTTCGGGATTACTTATCTCACTTTTTATCGCATTTACTTTAGCGTCTGTTATTAATTCATAAGTAACTCCTCTAATGGTGCATTCTTCTTGTATGGAATTGTAATTAGCTACTAAAAAACTACCTCCTCTGTAATTTAGAAGCCACTCCACTTCTATTTCATTTTGTAAAATCCAATATGCAATGCCATATGCTTTAAGATGATTTTGTTGGTTCTCCTCATCCATAGGAATTAAAATTTTGGAGGCAAAAATATTGGGAGTAACAAGAGCTACAACAAATAATATGGTAATTAGTCTTTTCATGATGAACACTTAAAAGTAATCAGAAAAAGATTTAAATTGTGTTAAAAGGGATCATCTTCATCAAGATCATCATTCATTTTAGATGGCAAGGTAAATGAGGACATATCATCACCAAAGTTTTGATTTGGTTTCAAATCATTATTAAACATAAAATCATCTTGACTTAATCCATCTAGATTAGAGAATTTAGCATATTTCCCCACAAATTTTAATCGAATATCTTTTAATGATCCATTTCTATGTTTAGCCACAATAATTTCAGCTTGCCCATTACATGGGGTTCCGTCAGGCCATTCTGTTAACTGATAGTACTCTGGTCTATAAATGAAACAAACGATATCGGCATCTTGTTCAATTGCTCCAGAGTCTCTTAAATCGGACAGCATAGGGCGTTTATCACCTCCTCTGGTTTCTACTGATCTGCTTAACTGTGAAAGTGCAATAATAGGTACATCTAGCTCCTTGGCAATCTCTTTTATTGATCTTGAAATATTACTTATTTCTTGTTCCCTGTTGCCGCCTTTCCCACCAGATGACATTAATTGTAAGTAATCAATAATGACAAGCTGTACATCATGCTGTTGTTTTAGTCGTCTACATTTTGCACGTAATTCAAAAATGGAAAGCGCTGGGGTGTCATCGATAAAAACAGGGGCTTCTGATAATGCTTTTGTTCTTTCGAAGAATTGTTCAAATTCATTCTTTGAAAAGTTTCCTCTTCTTATGTCTTCTGCAGGAATTTCTGCTTCTCCAGAAATTAATCGATTTACCAACTGGATGGAAGACATTTCTAAAGAAAAAATGGCTACTGGTTTCTGATGGTCAACAGCTACATTTCTGGCCATAGAAAGAACAAATGCTGTTTTTCCCATTCCAGGTCTTGCTGCGATGACGATCATATCTGACTTTTGCCATCCTGATGTGATTTTATCCAGTTCTGTAAAACTTGTTCCTACACCACTAATACCATCTTCTCTTAACATGGCACTTTCTATTTCACTTTGCGCTTTAAATAGAAGTGAAGCCATGGATTCATAATCTTTTCGGATATTTCCTTCAGCAACAGCAAATAATTCACTTTCTGTTTCATCTAATAAGTCAAAAACATCAGTGGTTTCATCATATGCGTTTTGAATTACCTTACCTGAAATTCGTATAAGTTCTCTTAAAATAAATTTTTGTACTAATATTCTTGCATGAGCTTCAGCATGTGCTGCAGAGGCTACTCTGTTGGTGAGTTGAGAGATGTAATATGCACCACCAACCTGATCTAATTCTCCTTTTGATCTTAATTTTTGAGTTACTGTTAAAATATCAATGCTTTCAGAAGCAGAGAAGAGTTCTTGGATAGATTCATAAATTTTCTTGTGTGAATCCTTGTAAAAAATTTCGGGCCTATGGATAATATCTATTACGTCATTCAGTGGGGCTTTTTCTAACATTAAAGCACCCAGTACAGCCTCTTCCAACTCAAGTGCTTGTGGAGGTAATTTCCCAATAGTGGCGATATCAGCTGGTTTGGAAAATGTTCTTAGCGGTTTTTTATTGGTTAATTCTAAACGATCAGACATGAAACAAATGTAATTCAATATCTAATCTTCAATTCTTTTTTTGCCTTTTAAAATTATCAAATAACTTTATTAACAAATGTTAGTAACTAATCCCATAAAGTTTAGTCTTGTTGTCATTCAGATTTTATGTGTTTTGGGTTCTTGCCAAAAACAGGACAATGTCCCACCGAGAATTAATGTAAATACCCCATTAAATAATACTTCATTTCAAATTCCCTGTTTAATTCAAGTTGAAGGTGATGTTAATGACGATCAATCGCTTTCCAGAATAGAAATTTATGTTGTTGATGAAAACTCACTTCCTGTCACAACTACCATTAGCCAAAACATAAGTGGAGATCAATTTGAATTCAATGAGCAATTTATTATTAATGATAGGTTATTGACATCAGGTAATTACTTTGTGAAAGTGAGCGTTGAGGACGAAGCAGAGAATTCAAATTCTTCATATATTCCAATTACCTTAAGTGAAGTTACAAGAGAATTATTGGGAGTTTATCTTGTGTCATCTGGCCAGTCCACAACCAACTTGAGTTTACTTGATGACACGGGAAATATTACATTAAAAAGTACCGTTTCTGGAAATCACAAGGTGTCTGAGGCAAATTCAAAACATCAATATGTTTTTTTAGGTACAGATATGAGTGGTATTTCCTTGGAAACAGACTTTTATACTACAAAATGGGAAGTTCCATTTCTATCTTCTACTTATGATTTCTTCCAAGATGTAAATAAAAGTAAGGATAAGGATCAATTTTACATTTCAAATGGAGATGGTGTAATTAGGAAATATGACAAAAATGGGATTCAAATTGGTGGGTATGTAGCTGATTTTCAAAATTGGTTTGGTCACTTAAATGAGGTAGAAAATTATGTAATGGTGGATACGTATTCTAATTTATTCACTAGGTGGATCACTGTTTTCAATAAAAGTTCAGGCATTGAGTATACTCGAAAATCAATTACAGGTGAAGTTGTAGAAATAGGTCAGGTAAATAATGGTCTTTGTTTTATATTAATTCAGAATGGTAATGATTTCTCCTTGGCTCATTATGACTTAAACACAAATAATTTATGGATTGAGTCTAGTGTGCAGAACAATCATTGTTACCATGCAAAAAAGAAGGGAAACTACTTATATATCACTTCAGATGATGGACTATATCGATTTAATTATAATACCTATCAAATGCTTCCACTAATTGAGAATTTTCCATGTTCACAAATTGACTTGGAAGACATTTCTGGTGATTTGATCATTTCAGATGCTCAACATGTATATTTATTTAATGAACAGTTAGGTATTTATAACACTATTGTTACTTCAGATAGTGTAGAAAACGTCTTGGTGTATTACAATAAGTAAATAGGAAAATGTAGGGTCAATTACCCATATTACTAAACTTTTCTGTACGAATTGAAATTCTTTTATCTACATCTATGGCTTCTAATGCTTTGATGTGTTTTTTTATCTCAGACTTTAGCTTTTTAGCCATTTTTTCTGGTTCAGCATGTGCTCCACCTATAGGTTCTTTAATTATCCCATCAATGAGTTTTTGTTTGAGCATATCCTTGCCCGTAAGTTTCAGCGCATTTGCTGCATTTTCTTTATAATCCCAGCTTCTCCAAAGAATAGAAGAGCAAGATTCTGGTGATATAACAGAATACCATGTATTTTCTAGCATGATCACTTTATCGCCAATGCCAATCCCAAGCGCTCCACCAGAAGCACCTTCTCCAATTACAATGCAAATCACAGGCACTTTAAGCAGCATCATTTCATATAGATTTCTTGCAATGGCTTCACCTTGACCTCTTTCTTCTGCTTCTAAACCAGGAAAAGCACCTGGAGTATCTATGAAAGTTACAATGGGTTTATTAAACTTTTCAGCTAATTTCATTAATCTTAATGCCTTACGGTAACCTTCTGGATTAGCCATTCCAAAGTTTCTATATTTTCTTTCTTTAGTATTCCTTCCTTTTTGTTGGCCAATAAACATGTAGGTTTTACCGTCTATTTCTCCGAATCCGCCAACCATAGCTTTGTCATCTTTTACATTTCGGTCACCATGAAGTTCTAAAAAATTCCCATTGGTTATTTGTTTAATATAATCCAGGGTATATGGTCTATCAGGATGTCTACTAAGCTGTACTTTTTGCCAGGGAGTAAGGTTATTGAAAATATTTTTGGTGGTTGCACTTAGTTTCTTCTCTAAGTCGTTAACAGTAGCATTGATATCTACTTTACCCTTTTCACCAATTTCTTTTGTCTGATTAATTTGATCCTTTATTTCCTCGATTGGTTTTTCAAACTCTAAATAAGAACGTTCCATGTTTCGGTTATTACTTTGGACGCTGAAATTACAAATTATTACATATTTGATCTTTCATTTGTGCTTTGAATCTTGAAAGAATGTATTAAAAAGTTAATAACTTTAAGAAAGTGGGAAGAAAATCAGTTATAAAGAAAAGATATGTTGATCTAAAATTAAAAGAAAAGTACACCATAAAATTATTGGTATACTTTCAGAAACATGGATTAAATGATTTCTCCATGTCAAAGTTGGCATCCGATTTTAACATTAGTAAAACTACACTCTATAATCACTTTGACTCCAAAGAATCTATGATAGATGCGGCTGTAGCTTATAAGCTAAATTCAATTAATGATTATAAAACAGTGTTATTTGATAAGGACCTAGATTACTTTGAAAGATTACGAAAAGCGATGCTATTCTATTGTGTTCAGATTTTTGAAATAAGTAGAAATCTATTAAAAGAGGTAAAAGAAGAATATCCCAAATCTTGGCTAAAAGTAGTTCTTTTTCAACAGCAAATGTTACATGAGTTGCAGGACTATTATAAACTAGGTCAACGAATTGGACATTACCACAATGATTTTGAAGTTGACTTGCTAGTTGCTAATGACCAATCATTTTTCTTATGGCTTTCTCAATATTATTCACCTGAAAAATACAATCACGATATCGTATTTATTGTTAATCAATATTGCCGTTTAAAATTTGAGGGGATTCGAAAAAAAACGCATTAACTGTTGAAATTTTTAAAAAAGAAAAGATTAAAATTTTTGTATAAAATAAAAAACATTTACTTTTGCAAGCCTATAACAAATGAACTATGAGCAAAAGAACATTTCAACCATCTAACAGAAAGAGAAAGAATAAGCACGGGTTTAGATCAAGAATGGCTACTAAGAATGGTAGAAAGATCTTAAATGCACGTAGGAGAAAAGGAAGAAAAAAATTATCAGTTTCCGATGAAGGAAATCATAAGAGATAATTATTCAATTATATATTTATTTAAAATCCTCGAAAGAGGATTTTTTTTTGCCTACGGAATCCAATTCTGTTTTGAAATTATCAACGCTTCCTGAACGGTAATCCTTTGCCCAAAGTTGTAAGCCGTTACAAATGGACCAGGAAATTCATTTGAGCTCAAGTCATTTCTCTTATTTCTTGCTTCTTTATATTGGTCAAATCGGCCAGTTGTGTATTTTATCCACCCGTCATGGTTTTCTAAATCGAAGTTTTCAGAAAAATGATATTTATTTTTTACGTAATTTTTTGTTGCAATTCGGTGTGAGGCCAAAATCTGAACTCTATAATCAATGTTTGTATTTATTTTTTGTGAATTAATGATATTTGAAATCATACTTTTTTCTTCTTCTTCCGTATTTACTTTATTTTCAATATTTTCTGTCACAATGATTTCTTCTTCAGGAATTTCAATGCTATTGAAACCAGTATCTTCCTCAACTATCTCATTTTCAACCTCTTGAATATTTGTCTCTATTATAGAATCTGTCAAAGTAATCGATTCATTATCAGCCTCTATATTAAATTCATTTGAATCTTGTTTAGCATTGATTTCTTCCATAGTATTTGACGCTACTTCACTTAATTCGTTTTGAGAAGATGTATCATTGGTTAAGGCATTATATTCAAATGAAGGGTCATTTGGAGTATAGTATGTTATGGGAATTTCTATTCCATCATTATGTCCCTCTGCAATTAATCTTTCTGAAGCATATACTCCAGTTATAAAAAAAGAACTATCCACTCCTTTAGGATTTACTAATCTATAGCTCACAGTGAAGCTTTCTATACTTGATGGAAGATCAGACCAAATAAATTTTGCTGCACCATCTATGTCCTTGAAAATACTACCTGCAGGTTCAATGGATGTGGCTACGTATCCTTTCGGCAATTTGTCTTTTATCCTTGCAAAACCGCTATGTTTACCTTTCGTAATGTGTATTTTAACTATATAATTACCATCTTCACCCTCAATAGTTCTATTAGATGAAACAGACGGTGTACCTCCTTGTGGTATAACTTCATTAACAAGAAATACTAGTTCCGGAATAGCCAACTGTTTTCTTTCATTTTTATTAATAAATGAAAAGGTTCCTGTAATTTTTTTTGTTCCAAATGATTTTTTGTTGGCATCAATAACATAGTTGATTTCAATATTTTTATTGTTTGGTAAATCATACCAAATGAATAATGCTTCATTGTTCTTAAATGTAAATGAAGATCCATCATTATCCTTTTCAATTATTTGAATTCCCTCAGCTTGACTTAAATCTAATTTCAATCTTCCAGGACCAGAAAAGTCCATTTTGTTAATGGTGATTTTCGCTTCTATTCTTTCTCCTGCGTCAAGCTCATTAGCACTCGTATGCGTTATCGTAATATCTTCTAGATTGAAAAAGGCGCTTATAGCTATTAGAATAACATTTATTAAGATGAATATGGGCTTTAACATAAGCTGACTTGAGTTACACAAATCTACCTTTGCTAATTGCCTTATTTAATCTAGCCTAATTCAAATTTTCCATAGAATGATGTTGAAAAGGGTAGGGTAATAGCCTATTGTAAGACAGTACTAATCTTCTTTAAACGCTAGAAATAAGTGGGTGGGTTGGAAGTTTTCGAACTTTTTACATTCTGTAAACTCTCTTAGACCATTTATGGGTATTAAATTCAGTTCATTTAAATTGCTATCAAGTATACTTGGTCCGATTTTATCTTCATTAACAGGTATGCTGTCTAGGTTTGGAGGAGTTTCTCTAATCTCTTCATTTTTATATTCTATAGTGCTGTCAGAAAACGTTTGATTACGTTCTACTTCTATTTCTACTTCATTTTTAGATCTATTGAATAATAAACTATCTGTTATACCTCTTCCCATTTCATCTACATACTTGTAATTTATAGAGTTAGGTTCTTGATCAATATGATCTGGAACTCCATCTTTATCTGTATCGATGGGACATCCCATTAAATCTACTTTAATCGATTTTGGAGTATGCGGACATTCATCTATAATATCTATAATACCGTCATTGTCCTCATCTGAATTGTTGAAGGCTTCTATATCAAGATCAATCTTCTCCTTCTTCTCAAAATGTAATTTATGAATAACGTAATTCATAGTGAATCCAAGGGATAAATAATAATCATTATTTCCTGAAGAAATGTTATCAATCCAGTCTGTAAATAAATGATTGTATGTACCATAAACTCTTCCTTGAAGGTATGGATTGATCTTCCATTTTATTCCCACTGAAACAGGAGCTGCTAAAGAAATCGAATTGTAATTTATGGAGTCATTTTCTAGTGCAGTTTCGTAATTATAATCTCTGTAGAGCATAGATGCATTAGATGAATTCGTATCACTTTCTGCTAAATCCCTAATTGTACCATCAGACCAATAATTATAACTTCTATTATCGGCATCTAATAAATCTGTGTAAGAATCAAAAATAAAAAGTCCTGCACCTATGGAAAGGTACGGAGATATATTACTTTTTATGTTTAAGTAATGGTCAGAATTGAGAATTAAATTGGCACTTAATTTGGTAAAATTGGATTCAAAGTTTAAATTTTCTGTAACTACGTTTGATCTGATATTTTCAGAGAGTTTCCCCTTTACAAACATAACTTGTAGTCCGAGGAGATCACCAAATCTCTTTTCTATATCAAAAGATAAACAGGGTCTAGCGTTAGTGAAAATTTTACTGATAGAACGGGAGCCAATATCCCCAAAAAAACTATTTATTTGAGGTCCTGTTCCTACTGTGAGAATTTCTTTTTCAACTTCTTCTATTGTTTTTTGGGCATTACAAATTAAGACTGAAAAAAATAGAACTATCAAAAATTGTGATCTCATATAGAATGGTAAAAATAGTTTCTTTTTTAAAAATTTGGTTTAAGGTGATTGTTTTTGTAATAATCACTTATCATATTAACCGCTTCTTCAGCTGTATCTACGATTTGAATTAAATCTAAATCTTCTGGGCTTATGTTATTTTCTTCACCAAGTAAAACTTCTTTAATCCAATCAATAAGTCCAGTCCAAAACGATTTGCCAATTAAAATAACAGGGAATTTTCCTGATTTTTCTGTCTGAATTAAAGTTAAAGCCTCAAACATTTCGTCTAAAGTTCCAAAACCTCCAGGAAGAACAATAAATCCTTGTGCATATTTAATAAACATGACCTTTCTTACGAAAAAATAATCAAAATTGATAATTTTATCATTGTCGATGAATGGATTAGCTTCCTGCTCAAAAGGAAGAACAATATTTAAGCCAACTGACTTTCCTCCTCCTCTTTTAGCTCCTTTATTTCCAGCTTCCATTATTCCAGGTCCACCACCTGTAATAACACCAAATTTTTGTTGTGTTAGTAAATAGGCTACTTCTTCTGCAAGTTGATAATATTTGTTTTCAGGCTTTGTTCTTGCTGAACCAAAAATAGAAACGCAGGGCCCAATTCTTGACATGGTTTCAAATCCTTCAACAAATTCACCCATGATCTTAAAAATTTCCCAACTGTCTCTTGTTTTTATGTTATTCCAGTCTTTCACGATTACGAATTATTATATTCCAAAGCTATAAATTTTCCAGTATAACTTTTTTTATTTTTCATTAACTCATAAACTGGTCCTTCAAAAACAACTTCTCCTCCATACATACCTCCTTCTGGGCCAAGATCTATGACATGATCAGCTTGAAGGATAACGTCTAAATTATGCTCTATTACAAGTACGGTGTTTCCTAATCCTATTAACTTTCTGATGACCTTAATCAATAAATTGATATCCTCATGGTGTAACCCTGTGGTGGGTTCATCCATAATGTAAAATGTATTTCCAGTTTGTTTTTTTCCTAGCTCTGCAGCCAATTTGATACGCTGAGCCTCACCTCCAGAGAGTGTGGTTGAAGATTGACCAATTTTTATGTATCCTAACCCCACATCTTGAAGCACCTTTATTCTGCTGTAGATGTAATTAATTTCTTTGAAAAAAACACATGCATCGTCAATAGTCATGTTTAATACATCATTGATGGATTTCCCTTTAAATTTAACTTCAAGCGTTTCTCTATTATACCTCTTGCCATTGCATTGATCACATTTTACGTAGACATCAGGTAGAAAATTCATTTCAATTAATTTCATTCCCGCTCCAACACACGTTTCACATCTTCCACCTTTCACGTTGAATGAAAACCGTCCAGGTTTGTACCCTCTTATTTTTGCCTCCGGTAGTTGAGCAAATAAATCTCTAATGAGATTAAAAACACCTGTATACGTTGCAGGATTAGATCTCGGAGTCCTTCCGATGGGAGATTGATCAATTCCAATCACTTTGTCAATATATTGAAGTCCTTTTACTTGTTTGTATGAGAGTGGTTCTTTTACAGCATTAAAAAAATGTTTATTTAAAATGGGGAAGAGGGTTTCATTAATCAGGGTAGATTTCCCACTTCCTGAAACACCAGTTACCCCAATAAAGCTATTAAGAGGAAATGAAACACTTACCTTTTTAAGGTTATTTCCACTTGCATCTATTAATTTTAAGTGGTGATTAGATGTTACATCTTTTTGTTCCAGTTTGGGTGGTATAGATTTAAGAAACTTTGCAGTTATTGATTTGCTTTCATCTAATTTATCAGGACTGTTCTCATCAATTATGTATCCGCCTAGCTGACCTGCTTTTGGACCAATATCAATTACCCTATCTGCTGCTTTCATGATATCCTTATCATGTTCAACAACAATAACCGTATTGCCTCTGTCTCTTAATTTTTTGAGTGAAGAAATCAATTTATGATTATCTCTTTGATGTAATCCAATTGAAGGTTCATCTAAAATGTATAATACGCTGGTAAGTTCTGATCCGATTTGAGATGCTAGTCTAATTCGTTGTGCTTCACCACCTGATAATGTAGCTGCTGGAAGATTTAGATGTAAATATTCTAAACCCACATTTAACAAAAAACCAATTCTATTGACAAGTTCTTTAATTAAATCTTTGGAAATCGTTTTTTCTTTTTCATCAAATTTAGAATAGCTATCTTCTGCCCATATTTTAAGTTCATTAAGGTCCATTTTAACCACATCGCCTATGTTTTTATTAAATATCGTATACCACTTGTGATGATCTTTAAGCCTAGCACCATTACATTGTTTACAGTCTGTTTTTTGTAGAAAATTAGCAGCCCATCTTTTTATTTTATTGCCACCTTCTTTATGATGTCTTAAAATAAAATTGCAAACTCCTTCATAGCCATTAAGGACCTGATGTACACCATTTTCACCTAAAATTTTAATCAATTTCTGGGTTCCAAATAGAATTTCGTGTAAACAATTTTCAGATAATTTTGAGATGGGGGTGTCTAACGAAAATTCATGATGTTGAAGTAAAAGATTTAATTGTTTGAAAGTCCAATTATTTTCAAATTTACCTAGTGGTTCTATTCCTCCCTTTCTTATTGAAATCTTGTCATCTGGAATGATTTTGTCTTTCTCAATTTCATGTGTATAGCCTAATCCATTACATTTAGAACAAGCTCCCTTTGGTGAATTGAATGAAAAAAGATTGGGTTCAGGTTCAGGTAATGAAATACCAGAGTCGGGACACATCAATAACTTGCTTAAAATTTTTGCATTATTATTTGAATCGATAAGTTGAATCTCATTCTTTCCTTTTTTTAACGCTAGTGCTACACTGTCTTTTATTCTTTTAGAATTTTTTTCAGTTATTGTAACTCGGTCAATAATCAACGAAATATCATGGGTTTTATAGCGATCCAGTCTAAATCCAGGAGATAATCTTTTCAATTCTCCATTTATAAAAACTTTAGAAAACCCTTGTTTTAGAAGCTGATCAAATAATTCTCGGTAGTGGCCTTTTCTTGATTTAATGATTGGAGCTAAAATGGTGATAGTTTGCTCTTTGTAATTTTCATGAATCAGAGAAATTATTTCCTTCTCATTGTAACTTACCATTTTTTTTCCTGTGCTTGGTGAAATTGGTGTGGATGCTCTAGCAAATAACAACCTTAAAAAGTCATATATTTCGGTAATAGTACCTACGGTAGACCTTGGGTTTTTGGATACGGTTTTCTGTTCAATAGCAATTACAGGGCTTAATCCTGAGATGTGGTCTACATCTGGCTTTGTTAATTTCCCTACAAACTGACGAGCATAAGCATTATATGTTTCTAAATATCTTCTTTGACCCTCAGCAAATATAGTGTCAAAAGCCAGTGATGATTTACCACTTCCACTTAAACCTGTAATTACAATCAGTTGATTGTGCGGAATTTTCAGGGTAATGTCTTTAAGGTTGTGCGTTCTAGCACCTTCTATGTGAATATAATTAGACAAAATAATTAAACTAAAACAAATCTAGATTTTATTGTCGTTTGTCTTTGTGTTGTTGAGTAGTAATATAAAGTGACAGGAAAATAGCCAAAAAATAGATTAGGTAAAGTGTAGTATTGATCCATGTCCAATGATGTACAAAACGATAAATTGAAATGGCAATTATGCATGATAAAAAAGAAATACCTGCAAAAATGAAACTTATTTGAGTGTCATTAAATCCTAAATAAGAAAGATGATGAGTTGTGTGATCTTTGCCGCCAACAAATGGGGATGATTTTCTTGCAATTCTATTGATTACCACGCTAGTTGTATCTGCAATGGGTAGTGTAAATACAATCAATACGGTAATAATTTGTTTAGTTGGTATAGTGGCACCAGTTTTAAAGTCTTGGATATTCCAAAAATATTTGATTCCAATAATAGCAATTAAGAGACCAAGAAATTGGCTTCCTGAATCTCCCATAAACATTTTTGATGGGTGAAAATTGTAAAATAGAAAACCAATTAACGAGCCAATAATACCTAAACTCAACATAAAATCATATTGCTCAAATCCATTGTTAAATCCCATGAAAATTAGAGCCGTTACTAAAATAAAGAAGGAAGTTTGAGAAGTTATGCCATCCATATTGTCTAGCATGTTGATGGAATTCATCATCGCTACTACCCATAAAGTAGTCAGAACATAATTTAAATAATCATTATCAAAGAGCTGTATAACTAAGGATTCATTTTGAATCGAATATTTTGAAGATATGATTAAAATGATGCCACAGAAAACCTGAACAAGAAATTTAAGACGCGGTTTAGTGTTGTAAGCATCATCAGCAAGTCCCATGAGAAAAGCTAAAGAGATAGCTCCTATAACTCCAATTACTTGCCCGTCATTAAATAAACTTTGTGAATCAAAAAATATACCATAACAACCAGTTGAAATTAAAAATGCAATGTAGAAAGAAATTCCACCAAGAGATGGTTTAGAAACGGCACTCCATCTTATTATTGGTTTTTCATTATCTCTAATTCCTAAAGTTGTAGCAAATTTTAAAAGAATAGTGTTAATTAAAATACAGAATAAAATAATACTGATGAAAAACCCTGCATAAATTAGAAATATGTACTCTTCGCTTGCCATTTAAAAAGGTGATACAAAAGAAGCAAAATTTTGCGCAAGTTGATCTTTTTCAGAAACTAGTGGGTTTTTTATTTTCCAATCAATTTTTAAATTACTGTCATTCCAAATAATCCCATCTTCAGAACCTTTGTCATAATAATTGGAGCATTTGTATGAAAATATGGTATCGTCTTTAAGAGTTAAAAATCCATGAGCCATTCCTTCTGGTATGAATAATTGGTGATGATTTTCTTCATTTAAATTCTCTGCTATATATTCTCCGAAAGTATCAGATTCTTTTCTGATGTCTACCACTACATCTAATACCTCGCCTTTTATTACACTGACTAGTTTTGCTTGCGCAAAAGGTGGATGTTGAAAATGAAGACCCCTCAATACATTTTTACTAGAAAGAGATTGATTATCTTGAACGAATTGTACATCTAAGCCT
>JAYPLD010000023.1:3894-10368 GCA_038129265.1 Crocinitomicaceae bacterium | reverse complement strand
ACAGATAGCTTAGATAAATTGTTTTCATTTATTAATCGATCCACATTTTGAATGAAGTTTTTTCTAGAAAAATTAGCTTTGAATACGTAAATCGGATAATCACTCATGTTAAGAACTGGAATGCCATCCGTAACCAATCCCACAGGTGGGTTATCAATTACAATAAGATCGTAGCTTTCTTTTAACTTGTTAATTGTACTTTCAAATTCATTACTCACTATCAATTCTGAAGGGTTTGGTGGGAGTGTTCCAGCCGTAATAAAATCTAGATTCTTTAACGGACTATTTTTTACGCAATCTGATATTAGATTTTTACCTACCAAAATTTCTGACATTCCCTTGTCGTTTTTAACTCCAAATCCAATGTGAATTTTAGGTTTTCTCATATCTAAATCGATGATAACTACTTTTTTTCCTGTAAATGCGATAATGCCTGCTAAATTGATAGCCAAAAATGTTTTTCCTTCACCTGATATGGTACTACTAATTGCAATGATTTTTGAATTCGATTCGTTATTGATAAATTGTAGGTTGGTCCTTAGTGCCCTAAAGGATTCCGTAACCATGGATTTTGGACTTTTATCCACTATAAGTTGAGAAACTTCAGGTTTTGTCTTTAACAAAGGCACCATTCCTAGTATCCCAATGCTTCCTTCAGAATATTTAGAAATTTCGTGTAGTGAAGTAATTTTGTCGTGTGTTAGGTAGTTTAGCAACGCAATTAAACCTGAAATGACCAAAGCTAAAACTCCTGCTAAGCTGTACGCTAGAATTGACTTTGGAGAAATAGCTTGTTCGTTTAATGGTGCTGGTTTTAAAATTTCATTGTAAGTCGTTATTCCTGCCTTAGATAATTCATATTCTGTTTCTTTCTCAAGAAGTAATGTATAATACTTATTATTTATTTCGTGTATTCTTTCTAATCTGGTGAGTTCAAGTTCTTTTTCTGGCAGCGACAATAATTTTCTTTCGATTAATCTAATTTTTTGATTTAACTCCTTATTTTTTTTGATTTTGTGCTGCTTGATCATTTTGATAGCTTTTCTCATGTAAATGATTTGCTCTTCAATTTCATTGTTTAAAATGATCATGTTTTCGTTATTAGATGTTACATCTCTAGAAAGTTCATCTCTTTTTTTAACATTTTCTTCCAGATTTGTTATCATTCCTTGTACGATATTATCATCATAAAATATTTTAGATAATGAAAGACTTTTTATTGAATTGGAATTGATTTCACTTGACACAGAGTTTTTAAACATACTATTAAATTGCTCAAGTAACTCAATATCAACTTGATTTTGGATAATGATATTTTCTAATTCATCTAACTGAGTTAAACTAGACTGTTTACGAATATCTGACGATTTAACATTATTCTCCTTCTTGAATAGTTGAATTTCACGTTCGCTATCTTTTAGCCTAACGTCTACGCTGTCTTTTTGAGCATTAATGAATTCAACAATTTTAACTGAACTAATTGCTTTTTTAGTTAAATCATACTCAATGTATGATTTTGCTATTTCATTACACACATCTTGAGCATATATTGGATTGGTATGTTTATAGGTTATACCAATGGTATTAGCGGCATAATCCAGGATGTTTATTTCAAGATGTTCTGTAATTTCCTGTCTCCTTTCGATAAGTGTAGGAATTTTAAAATAATAATTGTAATTACTGAGGGATTCAATAAATGAGTTCAGCGTCCCAGAAATAATCAATTTTCCTGAAAAGTTTTCGTTACTAAAGAAGGAATTGTTTTTAATGTACTCTGCATATACAATACTATTAGTACTATTTGTGATTTTAAAATATTCTTTATCAAATGATATATACAGTGGGGTAGAGCTTAAAGACAAGTTTTTTAGTTTAAAATCAACTAATTTGAACGGTGATCTCTTGTATAAGTCTCTCGTTAAAATGTCTCCTTCGCTGTAATATTGAATATTTGAGTTCAGATTTTTAATACTTTTATTTATTATCTTTTGAGATTTCATTAACTCAACTTCGCTATTGATATTGGTTTGTTGTTGATAAGAATATATGTCAAGGAATTCATCTGGTTGTTCTTTGATGTTGATTTGAATGGTAGAACTTGTTTGATACATTTTAGGTGTGTATCTCATGTAAATAAATGCCCCGAAAAATAATGCCAGAAAAGACAAAAGTATAAGCCATTTTACTTTACCTAAAAGGTAAATAAATAACCCTATTTCAAAATCCTTACTTAAGTTTGAAATTCTATCCCTGTAGCGAAGTAAATTCTCTTCTGTTTTTTTTAAATCTTCTGGTATCATGGATTAAATTGAGTTAAAGCTAACCATAGAAGTGAAATGGTAGAAGTAAATGACAGTATAGGATTTAGATCTTCCATTATCTCAGGGATAATGTTAATATTAGGTTGAATGTAGATGATATCGTGGGATTGCATAATCATATTACCATGTCGTATGCCTTCTATTGTGGAGAGATCAACTTTGAAAATTTTAACGCCTTCTTTGGTTTTTCTAATAATCTTAATCTTTCTAGCATTATTGTCCTTACGTATACCACCAGCTGTCGCTAAAACTTCAAATAAGGTCATATTATTGAAAGTTAATGGGATTACTTGAGCTTCTCCACCTGTTGATCCGCTAAATAGAAATACTCTTCTGCTGTTCACTCTTAAAAAAACGTAAGGATCCACATAAAATTCAGAAAATAATTCTTCTAAATACAGTTCAGCTTCTCTAGCTGTTTGCCCAACAAGATTGACATCTCCTACTATAGGTAATTCTACTAAACTATCCTGTCTTACCATATAATTTATACCAAAATTTCCATTCATACCTCCACCCATCATCATTCGATTTTGATTGGAACCGTTCTCATTGAACATATCTATTAATTGGAATCCATTATTTGTATACAGTTGAAAAATGAGCTGATCGTTCATTGCAATTTTATATTCTATATCATTCATCAAATTCGTAATGGTATCGAATTGGTAATCCTTTGGGGTGCGAAGCATTCTATTTGAATTGATAGTGCAAGAATCAAATAAAAATAAAAGCAAACCGCTAAATATGGGTATTTTGATATACTTCATACTACAAATATAGGGGTAATTTTTTAAAACACAAAGAACTTTGAATTACAAAGTTTTATCGTATAATGATTTTATGTTTGAAATCAGGTTTTCATAGGTATAAAGGGATGATCTTTCCCTTCCTTTATTAGACATGTTGTTTCTAATACCTTCGTTTTCAATAAGTTTCAGTAGATTAATTGTAAATTGTTCAAGATCTCCAACATCAGATAAATAACCCGTTTCGTCTGCAGAAATTACATTCTCAATTCCACCCACATTAGTGCTTACTACAGGATTTCCACTTGCTTGAGCTTCAATGAGACTAACAGGAGTGCCTTCATTCTTAGAGGTAAGGCAAATAATATCCATCCCAGCATTTACTTCATCCACATTTTTCATCCAAGAAGTGAATTGGAATAGTGCAGGGGTACTATTTGAGCTGTAGGATAATTTTTTTTTGCTGATCAGTGCTTGAATATTTACTCTTTCCTCTCCATCTCCTACAATAAAAACCCTAATTTTTTTGGTCGTTTTTTTTAAAACTCGTTCGATCACATGAATAAAAAATGCATGATCTTTTATAGGCACAAGCCTACCAACAATGCCAATGGCTACCTCATTTTCTTTTATGTTCCATTTTGATCTAAATTCTTTTCTTTTTGCTTCCGTATTAGTATAAAATGGTGTCAAATCAAAGCCAAGAGGAATAACCTTTATTTTTTCAGCTGGACAAATTCGATGAATTTCGCTTAATTCTTTTTTTTGCAATTCACTTATGGCTATAATATTCGTACTTTTTTTAGCTAATCTTCTTTCAATGTTTTTATAAAGATTGGTTTTTAAACTTCCAAAATAGGAGTGAAAAACATGGCCATGAAATGTGTGATAAATTTGAGGAATTTTAGCACTGAACGCTGCTTTTCTTCCTAATGCTCCAGCCTTTGAGGCATGAGTATGAACGATATCAGGCTTGAAATCTTGTATGATTTTTTGAATTTTATTGTAAGCAATCCTATCATTTTTAGGACTTACAGATCGTTGCATTTCAGGGATGATAACAGGCTCTAAACCCAAATGTTCTACAATATGCATGGAACTTCCTTCAGACTCTTCATGATTTCCTCCAACCAAAATAGTTTCATATTCATCAGATAAATATTTGGTCAGTAATCCTGCATTATAGGTGGGCCCTCCAAGGTTAAATCGATTTATAATTCTTAAAATTTTCTTCTTTGACTTCATGGATCAAAAAATATATTTTTTTAAATAATTATTTAGTACAATCATGGTCCATATATGATAAGGTGCATTTCCAATTGGATTTTCAAACCAACTTTTTTTCAAGTTTGCAATTCCTTTTTTAGATAAAATTCCTTCTTTGACAGCCACATTATTGTCAAATATTTCATCATCAATAAAAGATTTTAATTCTCCTCTAAACCATTTTTCAAGTGGAATTTCAAAACCATGCTTTCTACGGGTAAATACAGCTGCAGGTAATTCTTCTTTAAATGCATCCTTAAGTATTTTCTTTCTATTGTAGTGGTCTATCTTATATTTAGAAGGAAGAGAAAAAACGTATTCTACCAATTTGTGATCTAAAAATGGAGTTCTAACTTCAAGGCTCTGGGACATACTCATTAAATCTACTTTTCTTAACATATCGTTTTCAAGTACTAGGTTAAAATCCTTAAATAAGAAGTCATTAAAAATATCATCCGATTTTTCAATGTGGAACTCATTTTTAATATCATAGTATGAATCAGATAGTTGATGAACCATGTTCTGATCCATAAATGAAGCCCATTGGAAATACCTTTCCTCATTATTCAAATTTAATCCCTGGTGTAATTTATGTAATTGTCTGCCCAAGTTACCTAGTTTCGAATTTCTTGATGAGGGAAGTAGTTTAGATAAGTTCCCATAATTTTTAATGAGTTTTGTTTTCCAATTTTTTTGTAACGAAAAGTAAAGGGCTTGGTGTTTATTATAACCACTAAATAACTCATCTGCTCCATCTCCAGACAATGATACGGTGACATGTTTTTTAGTTTCCTGTGAAAGTAAAAAAACGTTGAGTGCAGAAGAATCTGCCATAGGTTCATCAAGATACGCTAAAAATTGATCTAAATGATTAAATAATTCCTTGTTTGTTAGCTGAAAGCAGTGGTGTTTTGAACCAATATGCTTTGCCACATCTGCTGCGTATTTTGACTCATCGAACAAGGGTTCATCAGGGAATCCGATAGAGAAAGTTTCTAAATTGGACTTGTGTTTTGCAGATATTGCAGAAACAATACTCGAATCGATCCCTCCACTTAAAAATGTCCCTAAGGGTACATCCGAAATTAATCTTTCTTGAACAGCTTTATTCAAAAGATCTTTTACTTTTTTTTGAGCTGTCTCGTAATCATCATTACTTTTTTCACATGGATAATAAGTAAAATATTTTTCAATAGATACTTTTTTATTTTCTATCTCTATTAGATGTCCAGGCTGAAGTTTCTTTCCGTTCTGTAAAATGGTTCTTGGTGAGGGTATATATGTAAATTGTAAAAACTGATTTAATGCAATTTGATCTAGTTCTTTACTAATAGGGTAGCACATTAAAGATTTAAGCTCAGATGAAAATATGAACTGATTTTCCTGATGGCTGTAGAGTAGTGGCTTTATTCCAAATCGATCTCTGGCTAATAAATAGTAGTTCTTTACTTTATCATAAAAGCAGAATGCGAAAAATCCATTGAGTTTTTCTATAAATGATTTCCCCTCTAAAATCAGCCCATTTAAAAGCACTTCTGTGTCAGATGAAGTTTTAATGTTTACGCTATACTTTTTTTCTAAATCAATTCTTAACCTATCAAAGTTGTAAATTTCACCATTGAAAATTATGGTATATCGCTTATTTTCTGAAACCATGGGCTGGTTCGCAGCACGAGAAGTATCTAATATACTTAGTCTAGTGTGCCCTAACTCACAATATTCATCTCTATATATTCCTTGAGCATCAGGACCTCTTTTTTTTAACTTTTGTAGTGCGGAATCCAGATGAGAGTTGGGATGATTTATAGGGTGGTTAAGTGAAATAAAACCGGCAATTCCACACATTAATTTTTCTTTTTTGGCTAATTTAACGATTGGAACGAATTTTGGTTGTATTTACATATGCTTTTGCGCTATCTAATCTTATTTTTTTTTCAATTAAACTTACTTTTTGTAGTAGCTCAACAAAATGAACTTGAAAGGGCTTTTCAAAACTTTAAAGATAATACTGACCTTTCTTCAGCTCACATAGGCGTTCAATTATTAGACTCAGATGGAGAAACAAAATTGGTGAGTTACCAAGAGGATAAACTATTCATACCTGCTTCAATCACTAAGCTATGGACAACAGCCATGGC
>JAYPLD010000023.1:1837-3794 GCA_038129265.1 Crocinitomicaceae bacterium | reverse complement strand
TATGCAGAGCACCTCATGGTAGAGTGCTCAAAAGATTATACCAATTACCTACATATTGATACTGCTGCGACATTCATGCAAAGTTACTGGTCCGGTAGCTTTTTAAACGAAGTATATTTTAGTGATGGTTCAGGGTTGTCAAGAAAGAATTTAGTAACTCCACAAGCCATGAACAGGTTACTTACCTATATTTTGAATGATTTTAATCAAAATGAAAAAGAATGTATGATGAATTCCTTTCCCGTTGCTGGAATTTCAGGCACATTAAAATACATTGGGGGAAAAACCTCAATACAAGGTAATTTTAAAGGTAAAAGCGGATCTATGGGTGGAGTTAGATGTTATACGGGTTATTTTCAAAAAAATGAGGAATTCTTTCCATTTACAGTTATGGTAAATCATTTTTTAGTTTCCGATGCTAAAGTCAGAAAAGCTATAGAACAGCTAATGGAAGAACTTTATTCAGCTTTATAAGGATTAGGGAAATTTTGGAAACTTTTTGAAATCCGGCTTTCTTTTTTCTAGAAAAGCATTTTTCCCTTCTTCGGCTTCATCTGTCCCATAAGCCAATCTTGTTGCTTCCCCAGCATAAATTTGTTGTCCAACTAATCCATCATCAATTAAATTAAAGCCAAATTTGATCATTTTTATGGCAGTAGGGCTTTTTGTCATTATCTCTTGAGCCCAGTCATAAGCAGTTTGTTCCAGTTTTTTGTGTGGAACTACTTTGTTTACCATCCCCATTTCATATGCTTCTTTTGCTGAATAATCACGACCTAGGAAAAATATTTCACGTGCTCTTTTTTGCCCTACTTGTCTTGCTAAATATGCTGACCCAAAACCACCATCAAAACTAGCTACATCTGCATCAGTCTGTTTAAATATGGCATGCTCTTGACTGGCTAAGGTCAAATCACATACGACATGCAAACTATGTCCTCCACCAACGGCCCAACCAGGAACTACTGCAATAACTACTTTGTTCATGAACCTAATCTGTCGTTGAACATCTAAAATGTTAAATTTATTTACTCCATCAAGACCTTTGTATCCTCTTTTCGCTCTGACTCTTTGATCTCCTCCAGAACAAAAAGCCCATCCACCATCTTTTGGAGAAGGTCCTTCTCCAGAAATAAGTACTACGCCTACATCTTGACTTTCATGACATATGATTAGTGCATCCAAAAGTTCGTCCACCGTTTTTGGTCTAAAAGCATTTCTCACTTCAGGACGATTGAATGCTATTCTTGCAACCCCATCAGCTATTTTAAATGTGATATCTTCGTAATCTTTGATGGTTTTCCAGTGGATCATGTTTAATTTACTTTTTAATTACACTAAAGTAGTCATTTAGAATTTTTTCATTTTCAACATTGCCAGTGAAAAACTCTACTATTTCAAATTGATTACTTTTCAATACAGTTGGTATAATTTGATCTGCCTCTTTTTCGTTTTTGGCACAGTGATAATTTAAATGATGAGTATGAGCAATATTTTTAAGACTTAATTCATGTTTTGTTTCAAAATATTGTTCCAAAAATGGGGTGTTTTTAGGCCCTGAAATAATTTTGAAAATTCCACCTCCTTGATTGTTGAATACAAATAGTTTTAAATTATTAGGTATGTGGTTGTTCCATAATCCATTTTGGTCATATATAAAACTTAGATCACCAGTGATTAAAATGTTGGTTTTAGAATGTACACTTGCGCTACCTATTGCGGTTGAAGTGGATCCCTCGATTCCGCTTACTCCTCTGTTTCCAAAGTAATTTAAGTTCTTCTTAGTATCAAATAGTTGAATATATCTAACACTGGTACTATTCCCCATCTGAATAATGAAATTATCCTTCAAATATTTCTGTAGAATGTAGTGAGCTTTAAGGTCAGACCATATACATGATTTTTCAAAAACAGTGTGGTTTTGAGCTGCCATCAAATCTTCTTTTTTCCAAAGATT
>JAYPLD010000023.1:0-1737 GCA_038129265.1 Crocinitomicaceae bacterium | reverse complement strand
TTTAACGAACCACATACAATCATTTTTTTTTGGAATTTATTCCATTTTTTCAGTAAGATTTGAAGCTGATCATTTGAAATTTCTTTACATGTACTTACGTATTCTATTTTTCTTACTTCCTTTTCTGCTTGCGGTACCGTTTTGTAAAGAGGTTCTCTAAATGGAAAGTTGAGGTGAACGGGCTTAGAAGTTGTTTTAGCAGTTTGAATAGCTTCATTAATAATTACACCGGTTTGCCAAAGTGCATCAGGGTGGTCAAGCATAGGTAATTGATAGCTCTTTTCAATGTAATTTGAATAGATGTTTTGTTGTCTCATAGATTGGCCTTCGCCATGATCTATCCATTCTGGAGGTCTATCAGCAGTTATTACAATAAGCGGAACTTTTTGATAATATGCTTCCGCAATCGATGGAGCATAATTTAAAGTTGCACTTCCAGAGGTAGAGCATATGACAGCAGGTATTTTAGTTTGTTGTGCTATACCTAGCGCATAAAATCCTGCTGATCGTTCATCCACAACAACTTTTTTGTCAAAAAATGATGAACTGTTAAATCCTATTACGAGGGGAGCATTTCTAGATCCAGGTGAAAAAATAACATGTTTTATAAGGTGTTGCTCTAGAAGCTGAATAAGTACTTGGACCCTGTAAGATGCTGAAGTCATTAAGCGAATTTCTATATTTTTTTAATTACTGACAAAAGCGTTTCAGCTTTAATTTCTGTTTCATGAAATTCGTCATCAGGATTACTTTGAGCTGTAATACCACCGCCAACATATAAGTTTAATTTATTTTGAAAAATTTTAGCACATCTAAGGTTCACAAATATTTCAGAATTATTATCATCAATTAAACCAAGATATCCACAGTATAGTTCTCTATCGTGAGGTTCATTTTCATGGATCCAATTAATTGCTTTTTTGGGTGGTAAACCCGCTATAGCAGGCGTAGGGTGGAGCTGATCTAGGAATTCATTTAAATCTGTATGCAATTTGAATTTGAATTTTTTATTTAAATGTTTGATGTTTCCAGCAACATATTCTTCTGAACTTGATTCATGTTCAAGTATTCCTTGACTTTTGATGATTTCTCTGATGTAATCACTAACGAATTGATGTTCATTAATTTCTTTATTTCCCCATTTTTGATTATCAATTTTCGTCTTACTCCCTGCTAATGCTTGAGTTTCATAATATGTGGAGTTTCCTTGAATCAAAATTTCCGGAGTTACTCCGATCCATAAACCAAATTCAGGATGATTTAGAATGTATTTAAATCCGTGATTATATGCATCACATAATTTCTTAAAAATTTCGTAAGCATCAGTGACATGATATGTTTCTTGTTTAATTCTACTTAAAATGCATTTTTTAAAATATCCATTCTTACATTTCTTAATTATATCCGAAGCATTTTGTAGGTAAGTGCCTTTATTATCAGGGATTTCTGTGTAGTTGTGACTAGTCTCTATATGAACATTTTCGTGAAGTGGATTAAAAGATGTACTTAAATGAAATAATTCTCCTTTAAACGTACTTAAGACAAACGCATTAGAGATAGCATTGATGGAATTTTCCCTTTTCCATTCCCCTATCCCGATATATGAAATATTAGAGTGAGGTTTTTGAAAAATGACAAATCCTTTTTTGTCATTTAAATGAATCATTACAGAGAGGGCCTTTTAAGAATCATAACCGTTAATCTACATAATGAAACCAACTTGTCTTGTTCATTTCT
>JAYPLD010000022.1:0-27047 GCA_038129265.1 Crocinitomicaceae bacterium | reverse complement strand
AAACCACAAAGAGGTATAACACCTGGTCAATTTGTGGCCTGGTATAAAAACGATGAACTAATTGGGTCAGGTGTAATAAATTAATTAACTTAGTGTTAAAAGTACACTATTTAATTACTTATGAAAGAATACCTTAACATTGGCGTCTCCGTAAGCATATGTATATTCTGCTATGACGAAGATCAAAAAAAAGTACTTGTTGTAGATAAAGAAAATGATCCGTTCAAAGGAGGAAAAGTCTTACCTCACCAAATGCTGCAACCCAAGCAATCTTTAGAGGAAGTTTGTAGCGAAATATTAGAAAACAACATTGGGAACAAAAATGTGTATGTAGAGCAGTTAAATGCATTTGGCAAAGTATATCGTCATCCTTCAGGAAGAATTATTGACATCTCTTTTTATGGACTAGTCAACCTAGAAAAAGACAAGATCAAACTTAATGAGGAAAACAACGCTAGATTCGAAAAAATAGATAAATCGTTAGATCTCGTATTTGATCATGATGATATTATTGATTTTGCAAGTAAAAGGATAAAAAGAAGAATGAAATACAGGCCACTGGGTAAAAACCTATTGCCCGCTCAGTTTACCATGAATGAGTTGGAAGGTCTATATTCATGCTTTTTAGGGAAACAATTTGATAAGCGAAACTTCAGAAGAAGAATTCTTGAAATGGATTTTCTAAAGGAAATTACAAAGGTGCAACGTAACACCCGTGGCAGAAAGGCGATTCTTTATGAATTTGACCCTAAAAAATATAAGAATTACTCCAAAACAGGATTCTAATTTATTCTTTATTCCACTTCATAATTAAACCCCTACCTGGTGTAAATGGAACTTCTTTTTCTTCCAAATACTTTTCTAATCCTTTAATTTCTTCATCTAGTTTTGTCATCTGACTTATCACCATCTCAAACTTTGATGATGCATTATCATATAGCATCTTGTTAGTTTCGGTAGGTTCTGATCGATTTCTCCACATATTCCAAATTACGATACCCACTTTAGATGCAATGGATTCATTTTGTTCCAAGTCTCGCTTACTTAAAGAAGGATCTCCATACATACTAATGGTTATATCATCTCGAATCTTATCTAAGTCTTTCACCTTTTCAATTAGTTTTACATCTAATGCGGGATACGACTTTATGGCCGCTTCAATAAACTGTAATCGCTTTTTATCCTCTCTCAACACCTCTCCAGCCGCATCGGTTGCCTTTCTCAATCGATCTACTTTTTGCTGAAAAGCCAATAACGCTTCTTTGCTTTCAGCAGGCAAGCTAAGTTCTTCAAGCCATTCACATTCAAAAGGAGTTTTATCCACCATTAATGTAGCTAAACCATCTACTACTTTGTGCAATGTAACATAGTAAGTGCCTGGAAGTGCTAGAGGACCTGCATTGGCTTCACCATATCTACCCGGCTGAGATGTTTTTAGTTTTATATTGCTCTGAGGAGTCATTCTGAAATCCCATACAATTCGATTAACTCCAAGCGATGGCTTTTCTACCATCTTACGAACTTCATTTCCATTATCATCATAAATCGTAAAAATCAAATAGGGCTTTTCTTGTCTATCCTCAGCCCTCAATTGATTCAAGGTAGGATATTCCACGTCCTCACCCTCTTTTATTAATTTCTTCTCTGCTTTTCTTCTTACATCTTTACTTGTCTTCAGCGTATCGTTAAAGAAATACGTTATGACTGCTCCTAAGGGTGGGTTTTTAGCTGTATAGTGAGATTCACCTTGTGAACCTTTACCCCTTAAGCCCAACGGTCTTGCATCCATATACATTAATGATTTTTTAATTTCAAAAATGGCAGCTTTGGAAGCTAAATTAGAAGACAAATTTCTCAGTGAAGAATAATCATCTAGTATATAAAAACTCCTACCAAATGTCGCCAAGACCAAATCATTTTCTCTCTCTTGAATTTCAATATCTTTTACTGCTATGGTAGGCAACCCCGCTTTAATCTGTTTCCATTCTTCACCTCCATCATATGAGAAAAAAACACCAAACTCGGTACCCACAAAAAGAAGATTTGGATCTACATGATCTTCAGCAATATCATACACCGTTCCTCTAACAGGTAAATTAGAACTAATGGATTTCCAAGATTTACCCTTGTCTTTGCTAACCAACACATAGGGCTTAAAATCACCATTTTTGTGATTATTAAAAACAGCATAAACCGTGTTCACATCGTGCTTGGATGCAACCAACGCATTTACATAAGTATCCTTAGGCACTTTTTTAAACTTATCATACATTTTCCAATCTCCACCCGCATTTTCACTAACATGAATCAAACCATCATCTGTTCCTACATATAATAAATCTTCCTGTAAGGGTGATTCATCTAATGCCACAATATTACCATACATGGTAGTTGACTTGTTTTTCATCACCGCATCAGCACTCTGAATTCTACCCATTACTTCTAGCTGATTACGATCAATTTGTTGTGACAAGTCTGGGCTGATGCAAGTCCACTCATTGCCTCTATTTTCACTTCTAAATAATCGATTTGCCGCAAAATATAAACGCTTGTTATTGTGAGGACTAATGAGCAAAGGGGCATCCCAATTCCACCTTAAAGCAGGCATACTGTCATGAGCCATGGGTTTAATTCCTACACGCTCTCCAGATTGCCGATCATAACGTACTAGCCATCCATACTGAGATTGCGCATACACAATATTAGGATTCTCTGGGTCTATTGCGCTTTCAAAACCATCACCTCCATTTGTGATGTACCAATCTGAATTCATGATACCATGGTTATTAATCGTTCTAGAAGGTCCTCCTAAACTATTGTTATCTTGAGTTCCCCCATACACATTGTAAAACGGGTAATCATTATCTACTGCTACTTTATAAAACTGAGTAATAGGAAGGTTGGGTTTAAAATGCCAATTACTTGCATGATCCCAGGTCTCATATATACCCCCATCACAACCCACAATCCAATGATCGGTATCAGCAGGATCAATCCAAATACAGTGATTGTCTACATGTTTGCTTTTCTCTCCAGTTTTTACCACTGTTTTGCCACCATCAGCCGTATGATGTAGCCAGGTGTCCATAAAGAAAACTTTATTTTCATCTAAGGGATCACAAAACACTTCTTGATAATAGTTGCCACTGGTCACATATCGATTTACTTTTTTCCAACTTTCACCCCGATCAGTGGATTTGTACAAACCTTGTTTATCCATCTCTGCTTCAACTAAGGCATACAATACATCCGGTTTTGCAGGAGAAATATCCATTCCTATTCTACCTTTGATAGAACTAGGCAATCCACCCTTTAACTTTTTCCAATTCTCACCTCCATCTGTCGATTTGTAAATTTGAGATCCAGGCCCACCACCCACATAGGTAAACACATGTCTTCTTCTCTGATGTGTGGTTGCATACATGATATCCGCATTTCTAGGGTCAAGGTGAATTTCATTTACACCAGTATGCTCGTCTACTTCTAAAATTAGCTCCCAATTCTTACCTGCATTTGTAGATTTGTACAACCCTCTTTCACCACCTTCTTTCCATAACGGACCGTAAGCAGCAGCGTAAATTATATTTGAGTTTGTAGGATGAACGGCAATCATACCAATGTGTTCCGATTCTTTCAACCCCATGTTTTTCCAACTTTTTCCTCCGTCTAAACTTCTATAGATTCCATCGCCATAGGCTACACTTCTTTGGTTATTATTTTCACCTGTTCCAACCCATATTGTGTGTTCATTACTAGGGTCAATAGTCACACAACCTATACTAAATGAGGATTGTCCATCGAAAATGGGCGTATACGTATTTCCAGCATTAGTTGTTTTCCATACTCCGCCAGACGCAACAGCCACATAATATTCCTTAGGATTACGGCTGTTTACGGCAATATCCGCTATTCTGCCTGCAGTTAGTGCTGGGCCTATTGATCTGAACTTCAGTCCGCTAATATTTACTTTTTCTAGTGCTGACCTCTTTTTTTCTTTTTTACTCTCTTTCTGAGCATAAAAGGGAACACTCACAAGTAAACAGATGTATAATAATTTTTTCATGGTGGTAAATTATAAAAATTTCATATCACTCTTGTCATATGGATAAGCATTTAATGTAGCTATACCTTTAGCTAATAATTCCTGTTTATGGTTAAAAATTTGTCCTTCTACCGTGTACAGTCTTTTGCCATGGTGTAAAACTTTTCCCACTCCCTTCAAATCATCATTTAGGTAAGCCGGTTTTAGGTAATTAATTTTAAATTCTACCGTAGCAACTAATTTATGATCAGACATAGCCTTGGTAAGTGCTGCAGTGCCTACAATTTGATCAAAAACAGCCGCCAGAAAACCACCATGAGCTGATTGATAGGTAGCCAGGTGATTTTGGCTTACTTTCACAAAATAGTTTACCTCTCCAGGTTCAACAACTTCTAATTTTAGACCCAAAAACCTACCAAAGTGATTGGTTTGAGCATATTTTTTAAGTATTTCAACATTGTCCATTTCACAAAGTAAAAGAATAATTTTTCTTTGCAATTCTTGAAGAAGATCAATTGATTATATTTGCGCTCTGAAAAGAAAAAAACATGATTAAAATTACGCTGCCCGATGGTAATGTTAAAGAAATGGAGAGTGGTTCATCTGCAATGGATGTGGCCTTATCCATAAGTGAAGGACTGGCTAGAAGAGTTTTAGCAGCGGAAGTTAATGGGGAAGTCTGGGATTTAACTAGACCAATTCGTACCAATGCCAATCTAAAGTTACTTAGTTTTTCAGATAATGGCGGTAAGTCAACCATGTGGCACAGCAGTGCCCATCTTATGGCAGAAGCACTTGAGTTTTTCTACCCTGGAATTAAATTAGCCATTGGACCTCCTATAGAAAATGGATTTTATTACGATGTGGATTTTGGTGAACATGAATTTACAGATAAAGATTTGGCTAAAGTGGAGAAAAAAATGCTTGAATTAGCCAGAGAAAAAAATCCTTTTCTAAGAGAAGAAGTAAGTAAAAAAGATGCGTTAGCATTTTTCAACACGAAAGAGGATCCTTACAAATTAGAGTTAATAGAGGAATTAGAAGATGGAACCATTACATTCTATTCTCAAGGTAATTTCACTGACTTATGTAGAGGCCCACATTTACCTCACACAGGTTTTATAAAAGCTGTTAAACTATTGAACATTGCAGGTGCTTATTGGAGAGGTGATGAAAATAGAAAGCAACTTACAAGAGTGTATGGAATCACCTTTGAAAAGCAAAAAGAATTAAACCAATATTTAGTTCAGTTGGAAGAGGCGAAGAAAAGAGATCACAGAAAGTTAGGAAAAGAGTTAGAGTTATTTACTTTTTCTGAAAAAGTAGGACAAGGTTTACCCTTGTGGTTACCAAAAGGAGCAGACTTAAGAGAGAGGTTAATGGACTTTCTTAAAAAAGCACAAGTTCAAAGTGGATACCAACCTGTTTCCACTCCACACATTGGCCACAAAGATTTATATGTTTGTTCAGGCCATTATGATAAATATGGTGCAGATTCATTTCAAGCCATTAATACACCTCACGAAGGAGAAGAGTTTTTACTTAAACCTATGAATTGTCCACACCATTGTGAAATATTCAACGCTTCTCCCCGATCCTACCGTGATCTACCGTTAAGGTTTGCAGAATTTGGAACGGTTTACCGTTATGAACAAAGCGGTGAACTTCATGGATTAACGAGAGTTAGAGGATTTACTCAAGATGATGCACATATTTTTTGCAGACCTGATCAGCTAGAAGAAGAATTTAAAAAAGTGATTGATCTGGTATTATATGTTTTTAAAGCATTGGATTTTAAAGAGTTTGTTGCCCAAGTATCATTGAGAGATAGAAATAACAAAGACAAATATATTGGCTCGGATGAAAATTGGGACAAAGCTGAACAAGCTATTATCAATGCAGCTAACGATAAAGGGCTAAACACCATAGTTGAATATGGAGAAGCCGCATTTTATGGCCCAAAATTAGATTTTATGGTAAAGGATGCATTAAATCGATCTTGGCAACTCGGAACCATCCAAGTTGATTATAATTTACCAGAGCGTTTTGAGCTGGAGTATACAGGTTCAGACAACCAAAAACATAGACCTGTCATGATTCATAGGGCTCCATTTGGTTCACTAGAAAGATTCATTGCAGTTCTTATTGAACATACAGCTGGTAAATTCCCTCTTTGGCTTAATCCCGAGCAATTTATCATTTTACCCGTTAGTCAACAGTATAACGAATATGCTCAAGAAGTTTTAAAACTTCTAAAAAATTACGATATTCGCGGTCTTGTTGACGGAAGGGCTGAAAAAGTGGGCCGAAAAATCAGAGATGCTGAGGTAAATAAAATACCATTTATGCTCATCATTGGAGAAAAAGAAGCCCATAATAATAGTGTTTCGGTAAGACAACAAGGAGAAGGAGATTTGGGTGCTTTTAGTTTAGATGAGTTTAAAGAGCTTATTCAAAACAAAATCAATCAAAGCCTGTTAAAATTTTAAATGTTAAACTAAAAAAGGAGGAGTATCAGACCAAGAAGACCAAACAGAGGGAGAGTCATTAAAGAAGACCCCCACAGAATAAATGATAAAATCAGGGTACCTGAAGTAAGAGTGGTTGGAGAAGACATAGCCCAAGGCGTTTACCCCACTCATAAAGCGCTAAAAATGGCTGGAGAAATGGAACTTGATTTAGTGGAAATCTCACCCAATGCAAAGCCACCTGTTTGTAAAATAATAGACTACAAAAAATTTCTTTACGAGCAAAAGAAAAAGCAAAAAGAGCTTAAAGCCAAGCAAACCAAAGTAGTCTTAAAAGAGATTCGATTTGGTCCTAATACAGATGAACACGATTTTCAGTTTAAATTAAAACATGCTGTTAAGTTCCTGCAAGAAGGAGCAAAACTTAAAGCATTTGTATTTTTTAAAGGAAGAACCATCATCTACAAAGATCGAGGAGAAATTTTATTACTAAAATTTGCCCAAGAATTGGAAGAATATGGAATATTAGAGAAAATGCCAGAATTACAGGGTAAAAAGATGACTATCATCATTAACCCAAAAAAGAAATAAAAGATAATAACTACATAATATAAATGTTATGCCTAAAATGAAAACCAATTCCAGTGCTAAGAAGAGATTCAAATTCACTGGTAGTGGAAAAATTAAAAGAAAGCACGCTTTCAAGAGTCATATTTTGACCAAAAAAGCGACTAAAAGAAAAAGAAATCTGACTAAAGCTACCTTGGTAGACAAGTCAGATGTAAAGAATATTAAGTTGCAACTTTGCGCTTAATTGACTTTACGGTTATTAAATGTTAAACCCGAGTTAAAGTCAATATGATAAGAGCTAATAAGCCGCTTTAATTCAAAAAACTTAAATTATGCCAAGATCAGTAAATAGTGTAGCAGCCAAGGCAAGAAGGAAAAAAGTATTAAAACAAGCCAAAGGTTACTACGGAAGAAGAAAAAACGTACACACTGTAGCTAAAAACGCTGTAGAAAAAGGTTTACAGTATGCTTACAGAGACAGAAGACAAAAAAAGAGAAACTTCAGAGCACTTTGGATTCAGCGAATTAACGCTGGAGCTAGATTACATGGAATGAGTTATTCTGAGTTTATGGGTAAAATTAGCGACAAGGGTATCCTTCTAAACAGAAAGACTCTTGCAGACTTAGCTATGAACCATCCTGAAGCTTTTAAAGCCGTTGTTGATTCAGTAAAATAAATTATTAAATAGTAGTTATTAAGCTAGGGGTTCAAATTGAGCCCCTTTTTTTTGTCCCAATTTCTCATAAACTTCAATTGTTCTAATTCAGATTTTAAGGAGACACCTGCATTTTGTTGTAGTAGTCGATTTACAACATCGAATAATTTTTCATTTGATTGAATATGATCTCTATAGAAATGCACGAATTTCAGTACCCAAAAGGCGTCAAATAGGATGAAAAATCGTTTAATTAAAGAAGTATGATCTACCGTGTTTTTTAAAAGCTCATTCTTTTGCTTCAACCAAGTTTTTTCATTTAAAAAAGCTTGGATAGATTTTGGAAAAGCTTCATAATCAAGTTCATTTTGCTTAATTAAATCAACCCATTTTTTTAGCTCCAAAAATGCATTAAAGGAATAGCTAAAAGATAAATCTTTCTTGTTGTTTTTAGCTTCTAGCATAGCTCTTCCTGTTCCAAAAGGCACTCTGTCTGAAATCCTTGATGAAGGAATCACTTTAGTATTGGTTATTTCTCCGAAATTTTCACCTTTTATTAATTTATTGATGAAATAAAAATCTTCACCCGCTTTTCTTCGGTTCATTCCTCCTTGTCTAGCGTAAGACAATGCTGTGAGAGCAAATGCACTTCCTATAGTATGAAAAGCAAAAGGAAACCCTGCAAAAGACAGGGCATTTTTATAATATCTTAAATGCAACTCATAACTACATATTAATTGATGATGATGATCATCATATTCACCACCTAACGGATGTTCAAAATGAATAGAAACCGCTGTATGGTCGTGATTATTAAAATGAGTATAAATAGAATTAAGATAATTTCCCTCTACAGTAGTATCAGCATCAAGCCCTACTATGAGTCCATTTTTCTTCAACTGAAGAAATCGCTTTAAAGCTAAATCCATTCCGATTTTTCTTCCCCACCCTACGCCTGCATGTTTATGAGCTAAATCACCCACGAGAAAAGGAAAAAGACACATACTTTCACTATTATTCAACTCGGCAAATTCACTAAGTAAAATAAATGTCTGATGATTGTGATTTTTAATAGCAGGATCGGCAGATATAGAATGATTAATAATGGCGATAATTTCAATACTGAAGGGAATTACATCCTTTTGCCTAAAAAGAGATTCTAAAGTAGAAATTACATTTTTTTCGTTGAAAATGGGAATTACAATGATGATTTCTAGACCATGATGTGGACTTTGCGAACAAAATAAATCTAGATGTGGGTAACGTTTAAAATAGTTTTCTGCTATGGAGACAAACGATTTTTCACCCATGTGGATTCTTTTCTATTGTATACTATTCTATCGTGTAACCTACTTGGTCTACCCTGCCAAAACTCCACTTTCATTGGTACAAGGCAAAATCCACCCCAGTGCGGTGGTCTTGGAACAGGCATATTACTGAATTTTTGCTCATAAGAAGTCAGTCTATTTATTAACTCATCTCTGTCTTTTAGGACTTCACTTTGATGAGAAGCCCAAGCACCAAGCTGACTTGCCCTTGGCCTTGCATTGAAATATTGATCAGAGGTAGCTGAGCTTACTTTATTTATTTTCCCTTCAATTCGAATTTGACGCTCTAACTCCCCCCAAAAAACATTGAGAGCACCATGGCTATTTTGATCTATTTCTTGACCCTTACTTGAATTGTAATTCGTGTAAAAAATAAAACCATCTTCGTTGACCCCTCTTATGTATAGCATTCTAGACGAAACAATTCCATCCTTTGTTGCTGTAGACAAGCAAGCTGCATAAGGGTCTAATATTTGACTATCTATTGCTTCTTGAAACCAAATGGCATACTGCTTAAACGGATCATCAGATGCCATCTCTTCAGAGAATGGTTTATCCGCAAAATCTCTTCTTACGGTACTAATGTAATTTTTAACGTTATCTATTGACATCGATCAAAAATAACTAATTTAGAAGTATGAAAGCGGAAAGATCATCTATTTTAGGCGTAATCCCTTCAAGATTTAACTCCACAAGATTAGAGGGTAAACCGCTAATGAAAATTGGTGATAAAACGATGATTCAGCATGTGTATGAAAATTGCGCAACCGTTTTAGAGCACCTAGTTGTTGCAACGGATGATCAACGTATTTTTGATGCAGTAGAAGCATTTAATGGAAATGCTGTAATGACTAACAAAGCCCATTTAACAGGAACAGATAGGTGTCTTGAAGCGGTCAATTTATGGGAAGAAAATCAAAATAAAACATTCCCTTTAGTATTTAATATACAAGGCGATGAACCTTTTATTCATGAGGACCACTTAAGTCAATTGATATCCTGCTTTGAGGATAACAAAACTGAAATTGCTACGTTAGCCATTAAGGTTAGCGACTTAGAAGAATTAAAAGAGGGCAAAGTATTTTTGGTGAAAGATAATACAGACTTTGCCATGTACTTTAGTCGTTTCCCCATTCCATTCAATAGAGATATGGCTAAAGAAGATTGGATAAAGCACACCGATTATTACCAACACATTGGATTATATGGTTTTAAAAGAAATATATTAGAAAAATGTGGTGTCCTAAAAGCAAGTACTCTTGAGAATACGGAAAAATTAGAACAACTAAGGTGGATGGAAAATGGAATGAAAATTAAGGTTGGCATAACGAATCAACCCTCTTTTGGAGTGGATACATTAGAGGATCTTGGAAATGCTCGAAAAAAATATGCATCAATTTTAAATTAAAGATATTGAAATCTAGAATTAATAGAATTATTCAAAAGGAGGTTGAAGCCATTCAGAACATACCCATAGATGGTATAGTTGAAAGTGTAATCGATGTTCTCTACAAAAGAATTCATCAAAAAAAAGGTAAACTGATAGTAAGTGGCATGGGTAAAGCAGGTCAAATTGGAATGAATATAGCTACTACTTTATCTTCTACAGGTACACCTGCTATTTTCTTACATCCAAGTGAAGCGCAACACGGGGACTTGGGAATTGTTCAAGAAAACGATGTGCTTCTTTTAATCTCCAACTCGGGAAAAACAAGGGAAATTTTAGAATTAAATCAATTGGTAAAAAACTTATATTCAAGCATTCCTATGATAGCCCTCACGGGAAATGAACAAGGAAATTTAGCTAAACTTGCAGACATACCTCTCTTTACGGGAAATCCAGAAGAAGTCTGTCCTCTTGGGCTAACTCCAACAACTTCTACTACTGTAATGACTGTGGTTGGAGATATCATTGTAGTATTAATGATGGAAAAAATCAAATTTAACAAAGAGGAGTATGCCAAAAGACATCACAGTGGTTACTTAGGTCAAAAAGCAAAAGAATGAAAAAATTTACATTGATAGCAGGTCCTTGTGCAATGGAAGAGTTTGATACTGCTTTTGAAATTGCAAATCAAGTAAAAGACATTTGCAGTGAGCTTGACATACATTACATTTTTAAAGCTAGCTATAAAAAAGCTAACCGATCTAAGCTAGATAGTTTTACAGGAATAGGAGATGTCGAAGCGCTGGAAATGATTAAAAAAATTGGTCAAGATTTATCCATTGATACGATTACCGATATTCATGAAAGTCATGAAGCTGAAGAAGTGTCAACTTATGTGAACCATTTACAAATACCCGCATTCCTTTGTAGACAAACAAGTTTACTGATTGCCGCTGGAAAAACAGGGTTACCTGTAAATGTGAAAAAAGGCCAATTCATGTCCCATGAATCCATGCAATTTGCCATCGAAAAAATTCAAAGTACAGGAAACAAAAATGCTTGGGTTTGTGAAAGAGGAAACAGCTTTGGGTATCATGATTTAATCGTGGATGCCACTGCCGTTTTTAAACTTAAGAAGCATCAAGTGCCTGTCATTATGGATTGTACTCATGCCGTTCAAAAACCCAATCAAACGTCTGGAGTAACTGGGGGTGATCCATCTCTTATTGAAGCCATTTCATTAAATGCTGCAGCCACTGGAGCTGATGGATTATTCATTGAAACGCATCCCAATCCAAGTAAAGCTAAAAGTGATCCGCATACGATGCTTTTGTTAGATAAATTATACCCTATTCTAAAAAAGGTAGTGAAAATAAAGAGTGCTCTTTCTATTTAACTTCTATCACCAAAAACTTGCTATTCTGCCAAAACTCTTCTTTTTGAAGAATAATGAGAGAATCTATTACATTTTCTTGGTTTTTAATTAATTGAAAAGAGCTAGATGGATGAGAAGTAATCAGTTTAATATTCCTACTTCCGATTAAAATGTAATTTAAATCAGTTTTTGAGTTATATGTAAAATAATTTAAGTTTAAATCATCACTTAATTTTTTGGTTTTCCCAATACCAATAAAACCTCCTTCTTTGGTCACCACATTGTTTTCTAAAAGCTCTGTTTTAGTTCCTACCACATAGCCTACTTTATTCATTTCTAGATTCAAGCTGTCAATTTTAGCAACCTGTTCACTGTACCGGTTGAAAAGTTTAGCATATGAAGAACTCAGCTGACTAATTTCTTCTTTTAAGAAATAAACTTCACGGTTCGTTACAGCAATTTTCGTATTCAAATCGTTAACGGTTTGGGCATAAAAATCATTCTTTTTATCTGAACTTTCCAATCTTTGATTTAGGGCTATTATGAGCTCATCATTTTCATTCATCTTTTGGATCATTTCTTCAATTGCCTGTATGACATCTGATGAGTCAGCCAAAATAAATTCCGCAGATTTTGCTTTATTTACGATCAATTCATTTTGTTGAATAGTACTTAAATTATCCTTTATTTTTTGAATGTATAGTGCGTATTCATTGTTCAAAGAATCTTGGAATTCTACATCATACTCTAATGAGTTTATGATCCTATTTTTATCTTTAATATCACTATTTAGACTATCAACTACCGATTGGTGAGCATCTTCGGTCATTTGTCCGCTTTGGCAAGACATCAATAAAATAAAAAAAGGATAAAATATTTTTTTCATCATTATGTAAGATCTAATAAATTTTGAACACCAATTGCTCTTGATTTTGTAAATCCCTCCCCATATTTAACACCGATTATCCTTCCGCACAACAAGGCTTTAGACTCAAGAGAGGATAAAAACTCTTTTGAAGATATAGGCGTATTCGGTTCATTGCTATTTGGATCATAAAATTGACTTTTAAAACACATTACTGCATTCATTTTATCTTCAAACTCTTCAGTCACATCTATGACAAAATCGGGATCGATCCATCTATCTTGTATATAGTGATATACTGAGTTAGGTCTGAACGGCTTTTGAGGCGTTCCATGATGTAATGTCTCTATCTTGGGTAAACCTGCTGAAAATACCGCCTTTAAAACTAATGAAGCAGCTACTCCGTGATCGGGATGCCTATCTCGAACAGCATTACATAAAATAATTTTTGGACGGTATAGTCTTATTTTTTGAACCAACAACTTTACGGATTCTTCATCCTCATCAATAAATCCATCCTTTAAGCCTAAATTATCTCTGAAAGATGCAGAAATATAATTCTTAGCTAATTCGGCCTCTTTATTTCTGAGATCTGCATTTCCTCTTGTTCCTAATTCACCACGAGTAAGATCCAACATACCTACTGAACAGCCCATATTAACATGCTTGATTAGCGTACCTCCTGCTCCAAGCTCAATATCATCTGGATGAGCTCCAATGGCCAATATGTCAATTTTATAACTCATTTCTTGTAATTATTTCTGTCAGGGAATCCATATTTATCTATTAAGTAAATCATGGATGTAATAGCAGATGAACCTAATTCTAATTCTCTTTTATTTACATTTTCAAATACATCAGTGGGCGCATGATGGTAATCAAAATATCGTTGTGAATCTGGAACTAACCCCACTAAACAGGTTTTGCCATTACGTAGTGGACCAATATCTACACCGCCATAACCTTTATAAAATAAATGTAATTGATAGGGTTCAAAAAGGGGTTCAAATCCTTGAATATGTTGCAATTGAAGTGGTGTTCCATCAATACTGAATCCTCTAGGGCTAAAACCACCCCTATCAGATTCTAAAGCAAATAAATGCTTCTCCCCTTTTTTTCTAACGATTTCAGCATATGTTTTACCACCCCTGTTTCCATTTTCCTCATTCATATATAACACACACCTTATTGTTCGTTTAGGCTTGATATTTAATTTCTTAATCGATTCTAATACTTGTATGCTTTGTATCACACCAGCTCCATCATCGTGTGCACCTTCCCCAATATCCCATGAATCAAGATGTCCACCCACTAAAATTACTTCATTTGGAAATTGATTTCCTGTAATTTCCCCTATAACATTATAAGAAATGGTATCTGGTTTTTGTTGACAGGACAATTCCATGGATAAATATTTAACATTATTATGTTTTAGCGCTTGGCTTAATTCATACGCATCTTTAGAACTTATAGCGGCAGCAGGTATCTTGGGTATAGAATCTACATAGCTCATAGAGCCAGTATGAGGGTTGTGATCCATTTTTAAGGTCATTGATCTTACAATAACCGCTTTCGCCCCATACTGGCCTGCTCTAGAAGCACCATTATGACGTTGGTCTACACAACTACCATATGCCATAAACGTGCTTACGTAGGTGGGATTCATGGGTCTATTGAAAAAAATAATTTTCCCTTTTAAATTGGCCTCACCAAGTGAATCTAACTCACTCCAAGAGGTAATTTCGACAACTTTTCCTTTAATTATTCCATCGGTACCTATTGATCCACCTAAAGCGGTACAATGAGTATTTACACTGTTTCCCTCTCTATCTTTCCATTTCACGTTTTCAACATCACCCCTTACCCATCTTGGAACCCTAACAGGCTGTAAATACACGGAATCCAGCTGCATACTTCGCATCAAATCATAACCCCAATCTACTGCTTTTTGGGCAGATGGAGAACCACTTAATCGATGTCCAACATCTTTGCATAAAGACCTTAAGTTCTCGTAACAAGATGAGCGAGTTAGGCTAAAATTATAGATCTGTTTAATTTGAGTCGAATCAATCTGTTGTCCAGAAAGGTAACCTGCCCATGAAATAATGGTTATGATAAGATAACGCCTGGAATAGAACATATTTTTGTGAATATTGACTACTTTTAAGTAAAAGTAATTAAAATGGCTCGAACACCAACTACTAATATTCCGTTAGGCTTCCATGCCCCTTCTTTTAACCTACCTGATGTGGTCTCCAAAAAGAATATTGGATTAAATCAACTAGTAACCGATAATGGATTAGTGGTCATGTTCATTTGCAATCATTGCCCATTTGTGGTTCATGTAATAGAACAAATTGTATCGTTAGCGAATGATTATTTAGGAAATAACATTGGATTTGTAGCTATTAGCAGTAATGACATTATCAACTATCCAGATGATAGTCCCCAGAAAATGAAAGAATTTGCTGAAAAATATCATTTTCCATTTCCATATTTATATGACGAATCACAGGAAATTGCAAAAGCATATGATGCCGCTTGCACACCAGACTTCAGTGTTTTTGACCAACATTTACATTGTATTTACAGAGGTCAACTGGATGATGCTAGACCTGGAAATGAAGAACCAAATAATGGCAAGGATTTAAGATTAGTTCTTGACTATTTATTGCAGAATAAAAAATTAGATTTTGAGCAAAAACCCTCCCTTGGCTGTAACATCAAATGGAAATAAAAAAAATTTAAGAGAAAGGTACTTAACGCTAAGAAAATCTATTTCTGTAAAACAACTAGAAAAATTTTCTGACGATATCTGTGATCAACTATTAAACCACTTTAACTTTTCTAATCAAAACATTCATTTATTCTATCCAATAGAAGGAAAGAATGAGGTTAACACGTGGCCCATTCACCATAAGCTGATAGGTTCAAATCAATTATACACATCGATTTACAATACGATTAGCAACCAATGGGATTGTGTTTGTTTTGACGCTAAGGCTGCATTTGTAAAACAAAAATATAATGTTCCTGTTCCTTCCAAATTCGAACATGCGAGTTGGGATGAAATTGATTATATCTTAATGCCTTTAATATGTTTTGATACTAATGGAAATAGAATTGGATATGGAAAAGGAATCTATGATCAAATAGCTAAGCACCTTAACAAGTCGTGTATTAAAATTGGCCTTTCCTTTTTTGAGGCTCATCCAAATCCCATTGAGACAGAAAAACACGACATCCCATTAGATTTCTGTCAAACTCCACTAAAACTTTACAAATTCAACTTTTAAATCGAATATTTATTTTGTAATTTTATGAATACGATTAATCTAAAATCGTAATGAATTTTTTAATCCATATAATTTTATTTTTACTTTTAAACTGTTGTTTTTCAGTATTTTACAGTAGCCCATTAAAACCAAGTGTTAATATAAAATATCATTTAGCTATTTCTATAAATCCAGGTGCTAATTCAAGTTATGTAAACTACGCTATTGTGGGGGAAAACAGTGGAAATTTAGTGTATACCAAGTTTATTTCACTGAACGAGTTTATTCAAATTGCAAAAGGAAAACAATTTTCTCCAGCAAATCAAGTCGGAAAAAATATATTTAAAGATTTCAACATAAAAGATTGCTTTTACAAGATTGACTCGCTGGAATGTTTAAAAAAACCCGAGCCAAAAATATTTGATCTATGGGCTTTAAGATATAACAGAAACCCATTTTGCCCACCAGATTGCTCCCCTGCTGATTATATGCTTGTCGAAGGAATAGGCCAACATAAACGTAGACCTAGCTGGCCACAGATCCAGATATTACAAAAATATGGAATTGTTTACTTGAATGACTTCTTTTACGGAGACAAACTTTTTGAACTTCTTTCCGATTTTCAAAAGCAAGAATGGAGACAACAATATCAAGATGCTGTAGAATAATTGGATATTCATTTTTTTTGCATTTCTTTAATGTAAAAACAGATCAATGATAAATGACGATAAGGTAAAATATGTTCAAAAGAGTAGCGTCTCCTTTAAATTTAAACTATTCCTACTATTTAAGTTGCCCATGGGATTTTTATGCGGCATGAGAATCAAAGAACTTAATAATGAATCATGTCAAGTAACTGTACCCTATAAATGGTTAAATAAAAACCCTTTCAAGTCTACTTTCTGGGCAGTATTAGGAATGGCTGCAGAGATGAATGGTGCTGCACTACTATTGCAATATACACAAGGTCAAACCCCCTCCATATCAACCTACCCTGTAACTTGCGAAGCGGAGTTCATTAAAAAAGCGACTGATGTAACCACTTTTACTTGTCATGATGGATTAATGGTAAAAGAAAAAGTAAAAGAAGCTATGGAAACAGGTGAAGGGATTACATTTGAAACCGTTATGAACGGTCTAAATCAAAATGGTGATCTTATTTGTAAATTCAAATTCCTCTGGTCAATAAAAAGAAGAAGTAAAGCTTAACATTACCATCTTATTATTAACACTTTATGTCTTCTAATCCTTATATTTAAGCATGTTTCTTAGATTATTTTGGATTTCTATACTATTTACTTCTTTCCAAAGCACTTATGCCGGTTGGGGGTTTTTTGCCCATAAGAAAATCAATCGGCTAGCTGTTTTCACTATTCCTGAACCTGAACTATTTCAATTTTACAAATACCATATTGATTTTATTGGCGAACATGCAGTTGACCCAGACAAAAGAAGGTACGCTGTTCAAGGAGAAGCAGAAAAACATTACATTGATATAGATCATTACATAAAAAACGGAGAAGATCCATTTCTTGTCATGCCGAAAAAATGGGATGAAGCTGTAGAGAAATTCTCTGAAGACACACTTAAAAAATATGGTATTTCCCCATGGAATATTCAATGGATGTTACGAAAACTCACAAAAGCTTTTCAGGAAAAAGACTTAGAAAGAATTTTAAAATACTCTGCTGAAATTGGTCATTACATTGGAGATGCTCATGTGCCGTTGCATACAACTGAAAACTATAATGGTCAACTTACTAATCAGAAAGGTATTCATGGGTTCTGGGAGTCTAGAATCCCTGAACTATTCTATGATGAATATGATTTTATAACAGGGAAAGCTAAATACATTGATTATCCTTTAATGGATACTTGGAATTTTGTGGAGCATAGTTTTAGGGGTGTTGATTCTGTTTTAAATTTTGAAAAACAACTCAGTAATGATTGGCCTGATGATAAAAAATACGCTTATGAGAAAAGAGGACAAGTTACCATGAAAGTTTACAGCGCTGATTTTAGCAAGGAGTATAGTAAAAGATTAAATGGCATGCAAGAACGAAGAATGAAAGCCTCTATCAAATCTATAGGGTCTTACTGGTTTACTGCTTGGGTAAATGCAGGTCAACCAGACTTATCTACATTATATGTAAAAGAACACGAAAAGAAACGAATGAAAAGTATAGAAGAAATAGATGACCCCAGAATTAGTTCAGAAAAAGTACAAAGCAGATTGCATCAGAATTAATCTTGCCTACTTCTTCTTTTCTTTTTAGTTGACTTAACTGCTTTTTTAGCCGATTCTGTATTCGCAACCCTTTTAAAATAATTCATTCTACCCGATTCTATAAGAGATACTGCCTTTTCTATTAAATAATCTTCCCCCTCTGGGTCATATTCTTTCTTTAAATTTTGACCATTTACTAAGCACAACGTTTGAAACCAAAATGCTTTTCCAGACCCCCTATACAATTTAATAATGTCATAAGTTGTCAATCCTGTATTTCTGTATATTAATTTCATTAAGTGTGTACCTCTATTAATAGACATTTTTTTAATCTCATCACCAAACTCATTTTTAAGCATTTTATTAGCTCTTTTAAGATATCTTTTTTTAACTCTATTATTACTTAGTAAAACTAATGTGTCGTTAAATGATTTAAGCATGGAAGATGCAATTATCGAATAATCATACACGCTTCTGACATAAAATTTTGTTTTATTCCATTTTTTTAAAAATTCATGATCAGAAGTTTCAACATCATGATCAGGGAGAATGAGATTTAAGGGTACCGTATCTATTTCTGGTACGCTAAAATTTTGCTTTTCATTTTGCGCATACAAAATCAAATTTGACAACAAGAAAAAAATATGTAATCCTATTTTCATTTTAATTAATAATCAAAGCTCATTCCAAGAAGTATGAAAACATTCGAATTTAATATATTTTAACTTTAATAAAATGTAATTTTGGATCGTGAAATTAATTAGCACACTCATTTTAACTTGTCAATTACTTACTTTACATGGGCAATTAGAAGCCTTATTTGACATTAAAAAATTTAGACAAGGGGATCGGCATTTCGTAGAAACCTACCTGTATATTTTTGGCCCTTCATTACTGCAGCATAAGGATACAAATGTGAAAAATAAAAAGGTAGAGATTTTACTTTTTATTGAGAATGAACAAAGAGAGATTGTAGACTACAAAAAACACGTTATTGAAGGAGAAATTGATCACATTAACAAGAATGGAATTTTAGACTTACAACGTTTTTCTCTTGAAGACGGAGATTACCACTTAAGTCTAAAATTAGTAGATCAAATTGACACCAACAATATAGAAGAACATCAACAATCTTTTAGCCTATCAAAACCCAAATCTGTTGAATTTTCTGACGTAGAGCTGTTGGATAAATACTGGAAAAGTGATAGTGTAAGCAAATTGAACAAGTCTGGTTTTGAAATGATTCCACTTGTAACTACCTATTTTGGTCCAGAATTTAACCGGCTTTCTTATTACAACGAAATTTATTTTAATGATGATATAAGGAAAGAGAACTCATCTGTGATACTAACCCAATCTATTTTAGTAGAAGAAAACCGTAAAATTGCAGGCCAATACAATAAGTTAAAAAAAATCTCTACTTCCGCTGTAGTTCCTGTACTGAATAGCTTTGACCTATCAAACTTACCTACTGGAAATTATATTCTTAAATTATCTGTTATGGATAAGAATCAACGAATTCTAAATACTAAAGAATTATCCTTTCAACGAACGAATCTAAACAACAGTATGAAGTTGAACCGACTGAATTCAGTCTCTATAGCCAATACGTTCGCATCTATTTTACCTCAAGATTCATTAAACGAATTCATGAAATGCTTAGCCCCTTTAGCTTCTAATTTGGAGAAAAACATTATTGACAACAAACTAAATGATATTGATGATACGCTAAAGAGACAATTCATCTACAGCTTTTGGTATAACCGCTTTCCGAACGACCCTGCCTACAATTGGTCAAAGTACAAAAACGAGGTGAAAAAGACTAATCAGTTATTTGGGACAAAAGTGAGAAAAGGATATGAAACCGATAGAGGTAGAATTTATTTAAAATATGGCCCACCAAATACCATAACGGACAGACCCAATGAACCCAGCGCATATCCTTATCAAATTTGGCATTATTATAAAATTGGTAGATTCAACAATAAAAGATTCATTTTTTATCTCCCTGACTTAGTGTCCAATGATTATGTCATTTTACACTCTACTCTTCAAGGAGAATACTTTAACAATAATTGGAAAACAGATCTCCACAGTAGAAACACTCCAGAAAGAAATGTAGATGCATTACAAAATCCCAATGATAATCAATGGGGAAGTAACAGTAATTTATTCTTTATAAACCCCTAGTAATTAATACCGCTGTTTGCATATTGAACTTCAATGGAGAAAATTGGCTAAAGCAGTTTCTTCCAGACTTTATAGAACACTCTAGTAAACATGCTGATGTAGTTGTTATTGACAATGGATCTACTGATGATTCTTTAAAAATAATCTCATCATTTGAACAAAAAGTCAACTTAGTCAAATTAGATCATAACCTGGGATTTGCAGGTGGATACAATGAAGGGTTAAAACAATTAGATCACGAATTTTTCGTAATTGTAAATTCAGACATTCAAGTTACTAATGGGTGGCTCTCTCCCCTTCTAAACGTTTTAGTAAACAACAAAAACGTAGTTGCTGTTCAACCTAAAATATTAAGTTTTGACAGAAAAGAAGAATTTGAATATGCAGGGGCAGCAGGAGGGTTTATTGACAAGTTTGGCTATCCGTTTTGCAGAGGCAGAATAGTTAATCACATCGAGAAAGACTTAGGTCAATTTAACAACTGCCACGAAGTGTTTTGGGCATCTGGTGCATGCATGGCAGTAAAAGCAAAAGATTTTTTTGAAATTGGCGGATTTGACCATGATTTTTTTGCCCATATGGAAGAGATTGATTTATGTTGGAGATGGAAAAACAAAGGCAAATCTATTATGTATACCAGTGAATCTGTTGTTTATCATGTTGGAGGAGGTACACTTTCTTACGAAAGCCCACAAAAAACATTTTTAAACTTTAGAAATAGCTTATGGATGATTCACAAGAATTATGAAGGCACCCCTCCTCTACTTTTTAAAGTAATTGCTAGAATGACCTTAGATCAGATTGCTTTTTTCCGGTTTCTAGCCATGGGCAAATTCCATAATGCAATAAGTATTTTAAAAGCTCACTATCATTACTACAAGTCCATACGTAAACTGAAGAAAAAAAGACAGGACATCCCTAAAATGGGTATTCAAAAAATGAACGGATATTCAAATAAGTTTATTATTTGGGAATATTTCATCAAGCAAAATCGTACATTTAAAAGTATCGTGAAATAATGAAAAGAATTACAACTTTAATAGTTTATATTTTTACTTCTGGACTAGTATCTAGTTATGCTCAATTTAATTTTGAAAATCAAATTGAAAAAAAAGAGATAACTAAGGAAATCATTGATCCAACATATGGAATTACACTGTATGAACCGCTAAACATGTATTTACACTCTGACTCCACTCGTATTGAAGAAGGTTATGCAGTTAATGGATGGAAAGAAGATCATTATTCAACGGGTGAACTACTACACAAAGGATATTACATTGAAGGACAACTAAAAGTCTACAAGAACTTTTATCCTAATGGAAACATGGAGCGAAATTTCAAAGCCATAGACAGCTTCAAGTCTAGATTAACCCTATTTTACCCCAATGGAAATATCAAAAGTAAAGTGAGCTACTCTAATGATTTTGCTATGGAATGGACCGATTACAATGAAAATGGAGATATTTCTTTTTATGAAAAATACAACAAAGACAAATTATCCCATGAACAAAAAGTATTTTACTATGATTCGGGAACTAAGAAAGATGAATTAATTATTGATCAAAAAAAGAAGAAAACATACATCTACACTGAATATCATGAAAATGGTAGTGTCAAACTAAAAGGGCATCTTAAATATGATATGGGCGTTTATGATTATGTGAAATACGGTACTTGGCACCATTATGATGAACAAGGAGGCAATCATAAAAAAGATCATTACTAAATTGAATTCTTATTCAAAAAATCTTCTGATTTCACCATTAGGTCTTGCATTACCGTGTCTTCTTCAATGAAAGGAACTTCTTTATAAAAGTTATTCAGCAAATTTGTTAGTGAGGGAGATGTTTTTCTTTTAGATCTAAATGCAAAGGCCTGAGAAGCCACTAAAAGCTCAATACTTAGTATACGTTGTACGTTCTCGATAACCTCTTTTAATTTTACAGCTGAAATACTTCCCATACTTACGTGATCTTCTTGTCCATTAGAAGACTCTATACTATCTACACTAGCAGGATGACAAAGGATTTTATTTTTACTGACAATACTAGCTGCCGTGTACTGAGTAATCATTAATCCAGAATTTAAACCTGGGTTTTGAACTAAAAAAGCTGGAAGTCCGCGAGTACCTGAAATCAATTTATAAACTCTTCTTTCAGAAATACTACCTAACTCAGCCATAGCTATAGCTAAGAAATCCATTATATAAGCCAAGGGTTGACCATGAAAATTTCCTGCTGAAATAATTTGATTTTTATTATCTATAATTACAGGATTATCGGTTACTGAGTTGATTTCAATTTCTACTTTTTGCTTAAAATCTATGAAAACATCATAGGAGGCGCCATGCACTTGAGGAATGCATCTAAAAGAATAAGGATCCTGTACATCTTTATCCTTTACATTTACGAGATCACTCTGCGAAAGTAATTTTAAAATTTCTGCTGATATAAATTGTTGACCATGATATGGCCTTAGCGCATGAACCTCGGGATTAAAGGGACTTAATTGACAATTGTAAGCATCTAATGATAATGCCGAAATTTTAGTAGAATGATCAAATAAGCGAGAAGCATGTATTGCGGCATGCACTGCATAGGCAGACATAAACTGAGTTCCATTTAACAATGCCAATCCTTCTTTACTTTCAAGAATAATGGGAGTTATCTTTAAATCAATATGTATTTGTTCAGCTGAAATTATTGAATTGTTGTGGGTCACATAACCTTCCCCAATTAAAGCTAATGACATATGAGCCAATGGTGCCAAATCTCCAGAGGCACCTAAAGAACCTTGCTCATAGACTACGGGGAAAATGTCATGATTAAAAAAATAAATTAGTCTTTTAAGCGTAGTTAAGGTTATTCCAGAATAACCCCTAGACAATGATTGAATCTTCAAAAGCATCATGATTTTCACCACCTCATCATCTACTTTCTTTCCAAAACCACAAGCATGTGAACGAACAAGATTAACTTGCAGTTTTTTAAGTTCATCACTTGATATCACTTCGTTACAAAGAGATCCAAAACCGGTATTTATCCCATAATGTAATTCATCAGAATGTTCTAATTTTTGATCTAAGTATTTCCTATTAGCTAAAACCTTTTCTTCGGTTTGTTGATCTAGTTTTAACGATAAGTTTTCCTTTAAAATAGATTCTATATCTATGATAGTTAAATCATTTTGTGAAATATGGAAATACTTATTACTCATCAAGATCACTTAAAAACTGACTTAATTTCAAGCTATTTTGCTCACCCGTATGCATGTTTTTTAACTCAACTGTCATTTCCTCTTTAAACTCCTCTCCAACAAACAGAATAAATGGAATGTTATTTTGATTAGCATACTTAAGCTGTTTTTTTAATTTATGATCGCTATTTGGATAAATCATTACTCTCTTTGAGTATTCTCTTAGTTTGTTAGCTATCCTCATGGAGTTAACCATATTTCCTGATCGATCTATTATCAAATACTGAGGGGATATTATGGTGTCGCCAGGAAATAATTGACTTTCATTAAGCACATCGAAAATCCGCTCTGCACCAAATGAAATACCCACTCCCGAAATATCATTCAATCCAAATTGAGAAGTTAAATTATCGTATCTACCACCTCCAACAACACTTCCCATGCTATAATCGTCCAGGGTCACCTCAAAAATACTTCCCGTATAATAGTTTAATCCTCTAGCTAATGTCAAATTAAGCTTAACATTATTTAGATCTAATTGATTACAAGCACTTGTGATGTATTTAACTTCCTGAATTCCTTCTTTACCCAATGTAGTATCTCCAATTATTTTTTCAAGCCATGAAATAGTTTCATGTACATCAGAACTCAAATTGAATATGGAAGTAAACAACTGAGTACATGTAGGATTATTAAACTTTTCTTTTAATTCGTTTAATACCTTATCCTTTCCTACTTTGTCTAATTTGTCAATAATTACGGCAATTTTTTCAAAGTTTTCAGCTTCATCACAAGAATCAATTAAAGCGTATAAAATTTTTCGATTATTGATTTGAATAGTGTGATTTGGTAGTTGCAGTTTTATGAATACATTTTTGATAATTTGAATTAACTCAATTTCTGCGTTTAAAGAACTTGTACCAATTACATCTACATCGCATTGATAAAACTCCCTGTACCTACCCCTTTGAGGACGGTCAGCTCTCCAAACAGGTTGAATTTGATACCTTTTGAATGGAAAATGGATTTCGTTCTGGTGTTGAACCACATATCTTGCGAACGGAACCGTTAAATCATAACGTAATGCTTCCTCAGAAAAAAAATGGTCTGAAACATCACTTTGAGTTTGAGCAGATTGAACAGCATGATCAAATTTAGCCCCTCTTTTGAGGATTTTAAACAATAACTGATCCCCTTCTTCTCCATATTTACCAGTTAGGGTAGATAATTTCTCCATAGATGGAGTTTCAATGGGTAAGAAACCAAATAACTGAAACTCTTTTCTCAACGTTTCAAAAATATAATTTCGTTTTGACACCTCTTCTGGTGAGAAATCTCTTGTTCCTTTCGGTATACTTGGCTTACTCATCAAGAACTAAAATATAAATTAAATACCAACCTAGATTTAAAAATAAAAAAACCTCGCTTTTGCGAGGTTTAATTAAGCGGAGAGTGAGGGATTCGAACCCCCGGTACCTTTCGGCACAATGGTTTTCAAGACCACCGCATTCGACCACTCTGCCAACTCTCCGTGAGTGCGCAAAAATAGAAAAAACATTTATTATTGATAATAATTATAAAAATAATTCTCGTATTCTATTAGAATAGTAAATTTAGGTATGTCTTGGGAAATTTGGATTAACAGCTACAGGCAATATTTGAGTATTGAAAAATCGCTATCAAGTAACTCTGTAGATGCTTACACTAGAGACATAAAAAAACTGGGACTTTATTTTTCTGATGAAAATCATAAAAAGTCGCCAAAGGATATTCAACATGAGGATTTCATGGGATTTTTGAGTGATCTGCACCTACAAAATATTTCAGCTAGATCGCAATCTAGAATTATTTCAAGTATTAAATCATTTTATAAGTTTCTACTACTTGAAAAAGAAATTAATATCAATCCAAGTGAATTAATAGAATCACCAAAAATTGGAAAAAAATTACCCGAATTCCTCACTATAAATGAAATAGATAATTTGATCAAATCCATTGACAGAAGTAAGAAAGAAGGAGAAAGAAATCTAGCGATGCTGGAAGTATTATATGGCTGCGGACTAAGGGTATCTGAACTTATAGAACTGAAAGTATCAGAAATATATTGGAAAGAAGGATTTATAAGGATTATTGGAAAAGGTAATAAAGAAAGATTAGTACCCTTGGGGAATATAGCTTCAAAACACTTGAAAATTTACATTGATGAAATAAGGGTTCATCAAAACAAGATTAAAGATCAGTTTATCGATCATGTATTTATCAATAAAAATGGATCAAAATTATCTAGAGTGATGGTTTTTAAAATCATTAAAAATCTCGCTTCCCAGTCAGGTATTAAAAAAAACATATCGCCTCATACGCTTAGACATTCATTTGCCACCCATTTAGTAGAAGGAGGGGCTGATTTGAGAGCAGTTCAAGAAATGCTTGGGCATCAATCCATTACCACAACTGAGATCTATACTCATTTGGATAGAAATTACTTAAAACAAACCATATTAGATCACCATCCCATGGAAAAAAATAAAGGTTAAAATGGGTTAGTTGCCCACACGTTGAGCTCAGGTATGAATCCTCTATCATCCAATTCAATAGCCGAAATTATGGCATGAGCAATTTCATTTGGGGATAGCTTTTTAGGCTCATCTTCGCGTTCAATTCTTTGTTTATTATTAAAGGCAGTTGGAACTTCGCTAGGATTAATAAGCATAACGCGTATGTTATCACCTCTCAATTCACTTCTCCAACATGAAGTTAATCCCCTTACTGCAAATTTGGATGCACAATATACAGAGCCAGATGCAAAACCGTTTGTTGAAGCGGTTGAGCCAATATTAATAATAGTGCCAAATTGTTGTGTTTTAAAAAACTTGACCACTTCTTGGGTCATCATCGTCAAACCATAAACATTGGTTGAAAATATTTCATCAAAATCAGTAATCTTCACTGATTCTAACTTAGAAAAAGAACCTATACCTGCATTATTGACTAATACATCAATTCCCCCCATGGAATGAAATGCATCTAATACTTTAACAGCAATATTATTGTATTTGGTTACGTCTAAGTGGATAGGAATAGCATTTATTTCTCCAGCTACACGATCTAACTTATTTTTGTCCCTCCCCGTTATACAAACTATTGCTCCAGCATGAATTAGTTTTTCAGCCGTAGCTTTACCAATACCTGAACTTCCCCCAGTTATTAATACTTTTAATCCTTTTAATTTAGTCATAACAAACAATCTTAGTTTTTAATTATTAAATTAACGTTAATATAATGTTTTTAATGGAATAAATCAATCTATAAACATGCTAATTCATCTCAAGCATACAATCCTAATTTTAGGTTGCATTTTTTATACTGGAACCTTTCTTATTGGTCAAAACATCATATCAAACGGGGATTTTGAAAATAACACTTCTGGATGGGATACCTATTTTGCAAGTGGATATGCAGGGTCATT
>JAYPLD010000021.1:22079-27317 GCA_038129265.1 Crocinitomicaceae bacterium | reverse complement strand
CTTTCTTTTTCTATTGAATTTAAAGACCAATATTTTTCCTTCCTTTTTTGAATACCAACATAACCTAAACCGGCAATACCTGCATTAACTAAGTTCCAATTGAAATTCATTTGATGAAAATGAGGCCAACTTTCTATTGCAGTTGTTTTTAGAAATGGACTTGAAACTAAATTAATAGCAGACCATCCACCTAGTATTTTCATGGCCGTTTCTTGTCTACCGTAAAACTGCTGATGAACAAGTAATGAATCTTGTGCCGTAAAAGCACAAATAGAGAAAAATGAAACAACAAGTAAAAGTTGCTTCATTACTTGTTAAACATATTGATGATTTGGTTGAGCTTTTCTCTTAGCTCTCTTCTGTCTACAATAAAATCTAGAAAACCTTTTTCCAATAAGAATTCACTAGTTTGGAATCCTTCAGGAAGATCTCGACCAATGGTTTCTTTAATTACTCTTGGACCAGCAAAACCGATTAGAGCACCAGGCTCTGCTATGTTTAAATCGCCTAACATGGCAAATGATGCCGTAACTCCACCTGTTGTTGGATCTGTTAAATAAGAGATGTAGGGCAACTTAGCTGCCGATAGTTGAGTCAACTTAGCAGAAGCTTTAGCCATTTGCATTAATGATATTCCAGCTTCCATCATTCTAGCTCCACCAGATTTAGAAATCAACATGAATGGACACTTTTTTTCAATAGCCATCTCCACTGAACGAGCGATCTTCTCCCCCATTACATTTCCCATGGAACCACCAATAAAAGAAAAGTCCATGCAAGCTACCACGATAGGATGGCCAGATGTTTTTCCATATGCAGCACGCATGGAGTCTTTTAATCCTGTTTTGGCTTGAGTAGCTACGATACGGTCAGCGTATTTCTTTTTGTCCTCAAACTTTAACTTATCTACAGGTGACAAATCATCCGCAATGAGTTCAAATTGTTGTTTGTCAAATATAATTTCAAAATATTCTTGAGAACCAATACGAACATGATAGCCTTCTTTAGGCGTAACACTCATATTTTTTCGTAGTTCCGATACCTCAATTACATCACCAGTAGGGGTTTTATACCAAAACCCATCAGGAGATTCCTTCTTTTGCGTAGTTGGTGTAACAATCCCTTTGTCTCTTCTTTTAAACCATGGGTTTTGTGCTTCTGAACTCATACTAAAAATTTATAAGGTGTTTACGTTATTTAAATCTTCAAATGCTTGCTTTAGTCTGTCTACAAATGCAGCTTCAGCTTTTCGAACCCAAACTCTTGGATCGTAATGCTTTTTGTTTGGGGAATCTTCTCCATCAGGATTACCTATTTGAGATTGTAAATAGTCTCCTTTTTCACTGAAATAATCTCTTACTCCTGTCATGTAGGCATATTGTAAATCGGTATCAATATTCATTTTTATTACACCATAATCTATGGCCTCTCTAATCTCATCTACTGATGAACCTGATCCTCCATGAAATACAAAGTCAATATGATTGTGGCCCACATTGTATTTTTCAGTAATGTATTCTTGAGAGTTCTTTAAAATTTTGGGTGTCAATTTTACATTTCCAGGTTTGTATACCCCATGTACATTACCAAATGCTGCCGCCACCGTAAACTTATCACTCACTTTACTTAGTTCTTCAAAAGCATAGGCTACTTCTTCTGGTTGAGTGTATAATTTGGAATCATCCACATCCGTATTGTCTACGCCATCTTCTTCACCACCCGTGATACCTAGTTCTATTTCTAATGTCATACCTATTTTGGACATTCGTTCTAGGTACGATTTACAAATAGCAATATTTTCTTCTATGGGTTCCTCCGAAAGATCAATCATGTGAGAACTGTATAACGGATAACCATGTTCCTGGTAATGTGCTTCACTGGCCTCAATTAGTCCATCAATCCATGGTAATAATTTTTTAGCACAATGATCTGTATGTAAAATGACAGGTACACCGTATGCCTTAGCCATCGTGTGAACGTGCTTTGCACCTGCAATTGAACCTGCTACCGCAGCAGCTTGGTCGGTGTTGTCTAAAGATTTTCCTGCATTAAATGCGGCACCTCCATTGGAAAATTGAATGATGACTGGGGAATTTAGTTGCTTAGCCGTTTCTAAAACTGCATTCACACTACTTGAACCAATCACATTCACAGCTGGTAAAGCAAACTTTTTTGCTTTGGCTAATTTAAATATCTCTTGAACTTGATCTCCTGTAGCTACACCAGGCTTAATTAAACTCATTTTGCTTATTTGAAAAATTAGAAATCAAATGTATAAACTTAATAATAACCATGATAATAATTTAATAAAAAGATATCCTCAAAAAGGATATCCTATTCCAAGATTAAACTGTAAAGGATGGTAATTTTTCCTTACATCAAAAGGTCCATTGAAAATCCAAGGATCTGTAATATCGATAGCATCATTACCCGCGTGTATTACAGGATTTCTCAATGGGATAGCTAAATCTGCTCTTACAATAAAAAAATCAAAATTCAATCGCAAACCAAATCCACCTCCCACAGCCAAATCGTTTAAAAATGAATTCCATTTAAATTGACCATCAATTCTTACGGGGTCTTCTTTAGACAGCCACACATTCCCCATATCCACAAAAAGAGCTCCTTCAATCCACTCATTCAGTGGAAATCTAGCCTCAATATTGGCCTCTAATTGAATATCTCCAATTTTATCGTACCGAGTAATAGAGTCATAAAATCGACCCGGCCCTAAGGATCTTGCTCTCCATGCTCTCATACTATTTGCCCCACCTGAAAAAAAGCTTTTTTCGAAGGGTAATGCCTCACTTAGATTGGACTGCGGAATACCCACGCCACCGAAAACCCTGTAAACCATTTTAGATCGATATAAAACAGGTTGATAATAACGCAAGTCTACACTTGCCTTTTTATAATGGGCATATCGAATTCCCAGTAAATCATAACTATTGGTTATATTGTTTTTATCTTTTCCTATTAACTCATGAATCTGATACAACAACCCACCAGCAGATTCTACGGTAGCTTTAGCATAAAATTCATTCCTATTCATCTTTGTCTTTTGGGAATTATATTCGAAACTAAATACACTTCCTGCCACAATATGATCCTGGAAACTAGCGGCTAAAAATTGATCATTAATGGAATCGATTTGTAACTGAAAAGCCGTTGAATTTTCTATGTCAATAGCACTTATCAAGATGGGATTTATATGCCAGGTAATGGGCTTTTTCTCGTGAATAACCCAACCATAAGAAAATTCTTGATTCCAACGAGTGAAATCGGGTCTCTTCTGATAGTTGAGGGATAGTGTGATATCGGTTTTAGCATTGGTATGTTTTTTAAGGGGACCTACCTTATTTATCAAAAAATACTTTGGAATGTAAAAATGTATTTCAGGACCCCATTCTACCGTATTAAAACTATTTTGATTGGATGAACTATCATTATCAGTAAGTAACAACTGCATTTCTAATGCCCCTTTCATGGATAGCAGAAATCGTTCACCTCCATGAAATAGATTTTTATGAGCATAATTCATACTGCCTTCCACACCGAATAAACCATCATTATTTGTCCCGTCAACTGAAATGGAAAAATGTTGGGTTTTGGCAGGTACTAAATCTATTTGGGCATTTAGTTGATTTTGATTGATGGTGTCAAAAGAAAGAAGTACAGATTTAAATAATCCTAAACTTATTAGTCTTTTATAGGTTTCTATGGCATCTGACTTTTGATACAACTCCCCATTTTGGAAAGTAATGGCGTTTTTTAATAATCGCTTTTGATATGTAATAGGCTGACAGTTTAATATATTCAAGGATTTTGAAGTCGTAGTGTCTCTACAGCCCCAATCTGGAGTGATAAGAGATTTATTTATTTTAACATTTACTTCATTGAGATAATATTGTTTATGAGGCAATTCAAATAAATTATTGTCTTCATTTACCTTTTTATAGTTTTGAATGCCCATAGAAATGTTAACCTTATTTTTAAGATTTGCTGAGTCAATCTTGTAATAAATAAATTCCTTATTAAAAGTGTAAAATCCATTGTTTTGCAAATAATTTGTTAAACTGTTACGCTGTAATTTCAATACATCTGAATCAAATGCATTACCGCTTTTAATAAATATCCTGTCCTTTAATTTATCAACCTGCTGGTTAATAATGGAGTCATTAGACGTTAGTTCAAAATGATTTACAGTAGTTAATGGTCCAAGTGAAACCTCATAGTATACATTTACTTGGTTTTTTCTCCTTAAGCTGATAGAATCTGTGATGTTAGCTTCAAAAAATCCTTTATTAAACAAATAGTTTTTTAATTGAATTTTTGATCTGTCACTCATTAATTCACTGTATATAGACGGAGCCTCTCCGGCTCTTTGAAACTTTTCACCTAAAGTTAATTTCCTCTCTAAAAGTGGCTTTTTCTTGTAGGTGGAGTCCTGGGCTAAACGTTGATTATTGTTTAATTCAATTTTTTGATTCTTTAATTTCGTTTTTTCTACTCTTTTTAATACTTTTTTTTGGATTCTATTGGTGTTTGAAAGATTGTAAAGTCTCAAATGAAATCGAAAAAGATTTAAAATTTTTCTGTTCGACTTTAACTTGATCACCTCTTTTAATTCTTCTACATCAATTTTGGATAAATAGTCAGATTTCTTAATTTCTATATCTACCTTTTTTACGAGTAGTTTATCCTCTTCAACATGTTTCGAAATATTACATGATGTAATTATAGAGATGAAAATGAATAAACTCCATAGTGTAATTATATTTTTATAATTGATATTTTTAAAAATCATTTCCAACTTGACAACAAAAATAACAATATGCCACTGAGCAAAAATGATTTAAGAGATTTTAGTTCACTCCATCGTAAATCAAAGCGACACGAACTTGGTCTCTTCATGGTAGAAGGAAAGAAAAATTGCCTAGAATTAGTAGAAAGCAATTTTGAAGTGGTATGTATATGCACTACCGATCCAAATAACACTGATTTTGTTGATGCTATTCAAATAACAGCTAAAGAAGCTTCAAGAATAAGCCATCTAAAAAACCCAAGTCCTTACCTAGCTATTGCCAAGATTCCAAAAGTAAATTCTAAAATTGAACCTAACCCTATTTTATTTTTTCTAGATCAAATTAATGATCCTGGCAACTTAGGCACTATAATAAGAACATTGGATTGGTTTGGATTTAATCAATTAATTTGTTCTCCACAAACTGTAGATGC
>JAYPLD010000021.1:10691-21979 GCA_038129265.1 Crocinitomicaceae bacterium | reverse complement strand
AGATGAATATTTATCATTCCAGCACCCAACTTTAACTCCACACCGAATTTAAAATACTCAAGAAAAAAATCAAATCCACCTCCTACTTCAAAACCAAAATCAGTCTTTTTTAATTTAACAATTTGATCTTCTCGGGACGCTGATAAATTATTGACATCTTTATCCGAAGCCATATCAATTCCAAAACGGATTCCTGTTATGCCATAAGCAGCCCAATTATTTATTCGGTCTGTTCTAAACTTAAACATAGCTGGAAATTCAAGATAAACAGGGCGTATGGCTTTTGTCATCTTGTATGTCGCCCCATTAGAGGGATCTAGATAGGTGTATTCCAAATCTCTTTCTTGAAATGAAAGGGATGGAATGGCAAATCTGAGTTTAAAATTTGGGTTAAAGTTGATAGATGATATTACACCCAATGTGAAACCTGGTTTTGAAGCTACAATAAGTGATTGTAATGAATCATCTGAAAATTGATGATCTATAGATCTTTGGATATAGTAGTCTGCATTATTAAAACTAAGAGCAAACCCAAAGTGAATCATTTTATCATCAAAATCTGATAGTTTTGAATACTGGGCAGACACTACATTGCACACTATTGAGGCCAATAAAAACAACGATATTAAGAGTGATTTTTTCACAGCAGTTCAAATATAATAAAAGCTATACAGTATTGTTATTTTTTTGCGGAATAGATAGTTGCAATACCTCCTGAAAGTCTTTTCATGAAAAATGAATTAAATCCAGCTGACTCTAGTTTTCTCAAGAAGGACTCACCTTCAGGAAATGCAGCCACTGATTCAGGTAAATATTGATAAGCAGATTTATCTTTTGAAATAGCAGCTCCGAAAATAGGCAGTAAGTATTTAGAGTATATTCCATATGCTTGTTTGACAGGAAAAGTACTTGGTTTCGAAAATTCTAAGACTGTAATTTTTCCGTCTTTCTTTAAGACTCTATTGATTTCGGATAAACCAGCTAATAGATTTTCAAAATTTCTTACTCCAAAACTTACCATTACCGCATCAAATAAATTATCTTCAAAAGGTAGTTTTTCAGAATCACCTTGGGTAAACTCAATAATTTTTTCCAAACCTCTTTTTTTGCTTTTCTGTCTACCTACGTTTAACATGCCGTTTGAAAGATCAAGTCCAACAATTTTATTCGGATTTAATTTTTTTTGTGCCACAAATGCCAAGTCACCAGTCCCCGTGGCTACATCTAAAATGTATTTTGGATTGTTTTCCCCTACTACTTTAATCGTTTTATTTCTCCAAATTTTATCGATTCCAAAACTTAAAAAATGATTTAAAAAATCGTATTTAGGAGAAATATTATCGAACATTTGCTCCACCTGTTTCTTTTTGGAAAGATTTGAGTCTTGATATGGTTTTACTTGATCATTCACTATGCAAAACTAAAAATTAGAAAATGATAGAAACAAAATGTTTTAAGTTTTTAAATGTGAAAATGGAGATCCTTAAAACAAATACAAACAGGGAAATTTAATCTGTTCAATAAAAAAATGATCAACATAATTTTAAAAACGAATAATGACTAATTTTGTCATACTACAAACAAATTATTCCAAATGAGAAAATTATTAGTCATATTAACTTTAACAATACCTATTTTGGTTTCATCTCAGGAAGAGAGCAATAAAGAGGAGAAAAAAGAAAAGAAGGGATTTTACAGATGGGATGTAGGAATTAATGGAGGAGTAAATATAAATAATCCCATTGTTGACGACTCCCCCATTAGCGGAGAAAGTTTTCAAGGTAATCTTTATGGGCTCACTCTTGTATATCACTTTAATAGAATTTTTGCATTAAAAGCCGATTTTGATATTGAAAACAGAGGATGGCAAATGGATGAATTTCAGTTACCTGACACATCCACTAGTCTAGAAAATGTTACTCAAGTATTAAATTATTTTGATATTCCAGCCTTTATGCATATAGGTTTTGGCAACAAATTCAAAGTGGATTTAAACATTGGGCCGTATGTCGGTTTCAAGGTAAAAGACGAAATCGTGAGTTACGAACCTGATGGAACCCAATTGAATGATGCTGACACGAGAGGTAGAATTGGATTGAGTGAATATGATAAGATAGATTTTGGAGTGGTTTACGGAATTGGTTTTGATTATCAATTTCATGAACGGATTTCAATAGGATTTGATGCCCTTTTTGAAAGAGGAATGAGAGTGATTAATGAAGGTGAATATAGAAACTCCTCTATTGATTTTGATTTTGGGATCAATTTTAAATTGGGAAAAAAGAAAAAGAAGAAGAAAAATGACTAAAATAACTAACCATATCACCTCAAGCTCTGAGAAATTTTTAGCGAAATATTTAAATACAGCTTCTCCCACTGGGTTTGAATCGACTGGTCAAAAAGTATGGCTAGATTACATCAAGCCATATATTGATGAACACATTGTAGACACTTATGGAACCGTAGTTGGAGTAATCAACCCAGAAGCAAAGTATAAAGTAGTTATTGAAGCGCATGCGGATGAAATATCTTGGTTTGTGCACTACATTACAGACAATGGATTTATTTATTTAAGAAGAAATGGAGGCAGTGATCACCAAATTGCTCCTTCAAAAAGAGTAAATATTCATACTGAAAAAGGAATGGTAAAAGCGGTCTTTGGTTGGCCAGCTATTCATACGCGGTTGGGTGGAATGAAAGAGGAACCACCCAAAAAAGATAATATTTTCCTTGATTGTGGATGTAAAACAAAAAAAGAAGTTGAAGCTTTAGGGATTCACGTTGGATGTGTAGTAACCTACGAAGACGAATTCATGATTCTAAATAAAAGCAACTATGTAGGTAGAGCTCTTGATAACAGAATGGGAGGATTTATGATTGCTGAAGTAGCAAGACTTCTACATAAAAACAAGAAAAAACTACCATTTGGGTTGTATATTACCAATGCTGTACAAGAAGAAATTGGATTAAGAGGAGCACAGATGATCGCTGAAAGAATTCAGCCAGATGTAGCCATTGTTACCGATGTTTGTCATGATACCAATACCCCCATGATAAAAAAAATAGTTGAAGGGGATTTATCATCAGGCAAGGGGCCTGTTCTAAGTTATGGCCCTGCTGTACAAAACAATTTACTTAAGTTCATTATCAAACAAGCAGAAAAGAATAATATTTCTTTTCAACGACTTGCTGCATCAAGAAGTACGGGTACTGATACAGACGCATTTGCCTATTCCAATAAAGGGGTCGCCTCTGCGTTAATATCCTTACCCTTAAGGTATATGCATACCACCGTAGAAATGTGCTCAAAAGATGACGTTAATGCCGTGATAGACCTAATTTACCATAGTTTATTAGCGCTAAAAGAGGGGCAAACATTCAATTACCTAAAATAAATGCTGCAAAGACCTAGGAGAAATAGAAAATCAGAAGCGATCAGAAATATGATTGCTGAAACCCAAGTACATAAAAGTGATTTAATTTATCCGCTGTTCATAGTGGATGGAAATAATAATAAACTACCTATAGAATCTATGCCTAACTGCTACAGATGGTCTCTAGATTTATTGTTAAATGAATTGGAAGAATGCTGTAATTTAGGTCTTCAACAGTTTGTATTGTTTCCTGCAATTGATGAGAATTTGAAAGATAAGGTAGCGAGTTACAGTTACCATGAAGACAACTTTTATCTAAAAGCAATACATACTATTAAAGAAAAATTTCCTGAAATTTCCTTAATGAGTGATGTGGCTATGGACCCCTATTCTTCGGACGGTCATGACGGTTTAGTGGAAAATGGTCAAATATTGAATGATGAAACCTTACCTATTTTGGCTAAAATGGCCGTAGCTCAGGCTCAAGCAGGAATCGATATTATTGGGCCATCCGATATGATGGATGGAAGAATAAGAATTATTAGAGAAGAGCTAGATCAAGGCGGATATCAAAATACAAGCTTAATGAGCTACACTGCAAAATACGCTAGTTCCTTTTATGGTCCATTCAGGGACGCATTAGATTCAGCTCCTAAATCTGGAGATAAAAAAACGTATCAAATGGACCCAAGAAATAAAAGAGAGGCGCTGATAGAAGCTGAATTAGATGAATTAGAAGGTGCTGATTTCTTAATGGTAAAGCCAGCACTTAGTTATTTAGATGTAATTCAAACTCTTAGTGAAAACTCAAACCTACCTTTAAGTGCATACAACGTAAGCGGAGAGTATGCCATGGTTCATGCAGCTTCAGAAAAAGGATGGTTAGATTATGAAAATACCTACATGGAAATTCTAACCAGTATTAAAAGAGCTGGTGCAGATGTAATACTAAGTTACTTTGCAAAAGATTTTGCCAAAAGATAGCTCATAATCATCTGATAAATTTTAAGTTAAGTTCTGAGGAATTAGCTGTATCCAATTCATAATTTCCCTCATTAAAATCCATTAGGTCTTGGACATCGTTTATTTTATTTTTGACAATATAGTTAACCATTAAACCTCTTGCTGCTTTAGCATAGTTGCCGACTATTTTAGGTATACCGTTCCTTATTTCGTAAAAATCACAGTTAATCCACTTTTTATCTAGTTGATCTGTTGAAATGACATGACTGTATTCTTTGCTTGCTAGGTTTACTATTATTTCATCCTTTTCTTGGTTCAAGTGTTCTGTTATTTTTTTTCTCCAAAATTCATACATGGTACTATAACCATTAATAACTTGATGAGCAATACCCATTTCTAAACGGTAGGGTGCTATTTGATCAAGCGGCCTAAGCAAGCCGTAATAGGCACTTAAAATCAGGATAGAATTTTGAGAAAATGTTAAATCTTGTTCACCCCATAAACTCGCACCCATATATTTAAACGCAGTTCCTTGATAAGAAAAAATAGCTTGTCCTCTGTCTTCATTTTTTAATCCCCACTTGTGTATATTAGTGAATGTAGATGAGGTAAGCTTTTCGCTTAATTTCATTTTAAGTCTAAGGTCATTTTCACTCCATTTTGATAGTGCCAAATTAATCCTATTGGCTTCATCCATAAAAATGGGTTTTGTAGTTTTACATCTGAGAGAAGAACTAATTGACATGGTCTTAGTGGGAGAAATCAATACTTTCATTTTATTTTTTAGATAAAAATTGAAATAAAAAATGAAAATTATACACATTAAATTATATTTTTATTCTACGTATATACTTAGAATATGAACATAGGTTTTGTTATGTATAATTGGGAAAGTGTAAAACCAAAATTGGACACTACACTAAGACTCATCAAAGAATGCTTATTAAGGGGACATAAAGTAACCGCCATTTATCCGAATGAAATGGCAATCAGACGTACTGAAGTCTGGGCCAATACTTACGTTATTTCTTCCAGTAATCTGGAAACTGAGAATTTTATTGAATTCTACAGAAGCTGTACATTAAAAGAAGAGTTTATCAAAATGAGTGAACACGATGTGGTGTTTTTTAGGGACAATCCACCCTTAGATAATCACTTACTTAACTTCATGGACACATTAGAAAATGATGTCTTCTTCATCAATTCTATATCCGGGTTAAGAAAAGCAAACAATAAAATTTACCCTGCTACATTAGCAAACATGCATTCTGAAACCGATAAGAGCAAAAGATATATTCCGCTTACCACCGTGTCGCGAAACCCAAAATACCTCAAAAAAGTGATTAAAGAATATGATAACGATAAGTTCATCTTAAAACCAATGGACGGCTTTGGAGGAAGCGGAGTCATATTGCTAGATAAATCCTCAACAACCTCAAATCATAATGTGAATTCATTATTGGATTTTTACATTAATCAGGGCGGAAAAAATAATTACATCATTCTGCAGGAATTTATCGAAACTGAACTAAAAGGAGACGTAAGAGTCATTATGCTCAATGGAACTCCTATTGGTGCCATGAGACGTGTCCCAGCAAAAGATGACCACAGATCTAATGTACATGCAGGTGGACATTGTGTCACTCATGATTTAAATGAAAGTGAAAAAAAGCTATGTGAAACAATAGGACCTAAATTGGTTGAAGATGGACTGTTTCTAGTTGGACTTGACCTAATGGGGAATAAACTTATTGAAGTAAACGTTTGTAGTCCGGGTGGTTTTGCAGAAATTAATGAAGAAAGAGAAGACAACCTCCAAGAATATGTAATTGATTTTGCAGAACAAGTGAATAATGCTAGAAAAAGCTAATGATTCAAGCAGAGGTTCTAACCATTGATCATATCATTAAAAAAATTAAGAATGGTGAAATTTTTGAAGCCGTTCCGATTGACTACTCTTTTCACCTTAAAATTAGAGACTATATACCCTATGTATGTGCCGCAATTCATGCTGGTCACAATTTCAGAAACAACTTAAAAGATAAAGTTATTCATTCGGAGTATGAGCGATGGTATGAAGAAGATCCTCACACGGATACATTTATTTCGTCCATGCCACTTACTATTGTGGGATTAGACTCTAGGTTTGAGTATGACCTAAACCGAAGTCCTGAAAAATGTGTCTATAAGGATGCATGGGGTAAACCGGTATGGAAAAAGCCATTGTCAAAATCTTTAGAAAAGGAAAGTTTAAAAAAACATGAAAACTTTTACAAAGTCGTAGATGCTTTAATCCAATTCATTGAAGAAAAATTTGGTGGATGTTTAGTGTTTGACATGCATTCCTACAACTTTGTTAGACATCAAAAAGAAGTTCCCGTATTTAATATTGGAACGGCTAACGTAGATGAATCAAGATACAAAAAGGCTATTGACCACTGGTTCGAGAAATTAAAAAGTATTTCTATTAGAAGTATTGAAAGCACAACAGAAATAAATGGACCTTTTCAAGGAAATGGGTATTTCTTAACCCACATCACGAATGCATTTAAAGACACCCTTGTATTTGCCACAGAGATAAAGAAAATATATTGTAATGAACTAGATGGAAGTGATTATCCATTGGTAATTAATGATTTAGAAGAGGGATTTAAAAAAATCATTATTGAAACAAGTACCTTTTTTGTTGAAAACGAACTCAAACTCAAGGTAAAACGAAAATCACTATTATCATTTGGAATTGATAATGAACTCAAAAAGGTTGATCAAGACCTTTACCAACTTACCAAAAAATTAGAGATATTAAATTACATCACCCCTCAAAACTTAGAAACCGAACAAAAGCGATTTCTAAAGAACAAGGGAGTGCAAAATCCAACATTCAAATATCGTCAAATTGTAGAACATCCATTTGAGTTTAAACGTAAGTTATTCGCACTTAAACTAGAGAACGTTAAAGATGTTTCCGTTGCTAAAGTTTATCGAGACGTCATTCAAAGTTATGCGGATAAAGTAGATATGCTCAATACCATTGGAACTAATAAATTCTTCTTTAATTCCCTGCGGTATTTTGGACAGCCCAATGAAATTGACCTCCGGAATGCTCACTTTATTCTGAATTGCCCTGACGAAACATCTAGTCCAGAACTGATGAATATTGAGGAGGTAAAAGAAGTTTTTGAAAATGAAATTTCTAACTATGGATTTGATGCTAAAGTGGAAATTACCAAAAATCTCACCGCAGAGATTATGGTACTTAATTATGATCGAAAAGTACTTTTAAAGAAAGGGACCTATCTTTCAGTTGATAGTGTTAAATCACTTGTACATCACGAAATAGGAGTACACATGGTTACTACCATAAATGCAGTAAATCAACCTTTAAATATTTTTAAATTAGGGTTTCCAACTAATACATATACGCAAGAAGGTATAGCCGTACTAACGGAATACCTTTCTGGGTTTCTGTCCATTAAAAGATTAAAAGAATTAGCCCTTAGAGTTGTGGGTGTTGACATGATGATTAACGGATTAGATTTCAAAGCCGTTTATCATGAATTGGTCAATTCATACTATATTGATCCCAACGAAGCTTTTATCATAACCACAAGAATTTTTAGAGGTGGTGGTTTTACAAAGGACCATTTATATTTAAAAGGTTTTATTCGAATTTATAATCATTGGAAATCTGGAAAATCGCTAGAACCGCTTTTAATCGGAAAAAATTCTATTCAATATTATGATATTTACAAAGAGATGATTGCAAGAGAATTGGCCTTTTCTCCTAAATATGTTACGAGCATATTAAAAAAACCAATCAAAGCAAGAAAAGAGGTCGAGTTTGTCTTAAGCGGCCTTGTTGGTTAAAAATCTTTAACTTTTATAAAAAGGGAGCTTAACTACTTTCAAAGGAACAGTTTTATTACGAATTGCTAGTGCTAGCTGGTTTTCTTCAGTTAGTTCTGTTTTCTTCACATATCCTAAGCCAATAGCTTTTTGAGTACTTGGACTCATAGTCCCAGAAGTAACTCTTCCCACTACTTCATTATTTGGATTAATAATGGTGTAGTCTTTTCTTGGAATACCCCTCTCTAACAATTCAAACGCAATTAATTTATACTCTGTTCCATTCTCTTTATCTGAAAGGATTTTATCCATACCCACAAAGTTCTTTGAAAACTTTGTTACCCAACCTAGCCCTGCGGCTATGGGTGAAGTGGTCTCATCAATTTCATTCCCATACAGACAATACCCCATTTCTAATCTTAAGGTATCTCTTGCCGCTAAACCTGCAGGTTTTAATTCATATTCTTGACCAACTTCAAATAATAAGTCCCAGAGTGTTTCAGCATCTTTGTTTTTAACATAAAGTTCAAACCCACCCGATCCGGTGTAGCCAGTAGCTGAAATGATGACATCATGTACATTCCCTAAATCACCTTTTATAAAGTGATAAAATTTAATGTCATCAAGATTTTCATTCGTAAGCTTCTGAAGTAGATCAATTGCGTTAGGCCCTTGTAATGCTAACAAAGAATAGTCATCTGAAACATTTTTTAGCTCAGCACCAACATCATTATGTTTTTCTATCCAATTCCAATCCTTTTCAAGATTAGATGCGTTTACTACCAACATGTATTCTTCGTCAGAAATCATGTAGATTATCATATCGTCAACCACACCTCCGCTATTATTGGGAAGATATGCATATTGTGCTCTTCCAGGAAATAGCAGGGTGGCATCATTACTCGATATTTTTTGAATTAAGGAAAATGCATTTGGACCAGAAACTAGAAATTCTCCCATGTGAGATACATCAAAAACACCTACCCCTTCCCTAACTGTTTTGTGCTCGTCATTTACCCCTGTATACTGAACTGGCATTTCAAATCCTGCAAAGGGAACCATTTTTGCTCCTAAATCAATGTGCTTTTGGTGTAGTGCTGTTTTTTTCATGTTTTTCAATTAATGAATTATATAGTTGATAGTATTGATCTTTTACAGTATCTTTTGAATAATGATCTAAAACCGTTTTTCTGCCCCTTTCTCCAACCATTTTTCTTAGTTTTTCATCTTCAATAAGATTTGTAAGAGTTTGAATCCACTCATTCTCTCCAGAGGCAAGAAAACCGTTTTCTCCATGATTAATTATTTCATGATTCATTCCCACCTTAGACATTACCGTTGGGATGCCCACTGACATGTATAACAATCCTTTCATTCCGCATTTTCCTTTCGTCCATTCGTTGTTAGGAAGGGGCATGACTCCAATATCAAATGAATTAAATAATTCGACTTCTTTTTCATTATCCCATTTTACCCCTTTTATATTTAGCTTTCTATTCACATAGTTTTCATCTCCAATCACGGTAAATTCAATACCATCTTTATATTTTAATTTTAGCTTTAAAAATACGGATGTTATGGAGTCAAAATGCTTTACTGTGGTATGACTCCCAACCCATCCAATTTTTATAATTCCATTTGATTTTCTTTGCAAGGGTTTATATAGAGACGTGTCTACACTTGAAGGAATGATAGTTACATTTTCATTGAACTTCTTAGCATAAGCTGCAAGGTATTTATTACCACAAGTGATGTGATCACAGAGAGGAAGTACACGCTCAATTTTCTTTTCATCTTTAAACCATGAAATTTTCTTGTTAACGTTTGAAACATCCTTTATCCAAATGGCATCATCAAAATCAAATAGTATTGGAATATTTTTTTTAGAAACTGCTTTTTCAAAAAAAGTAGTTCTAGTAGGTAATGCCTCCCTGTAAATGACAATTAAATCAAAATTTTCAGAGTTTAATAAATCTTGGAATCTCTTTTTGTAAGACTTAATACCAATCCATAACTTTCTGATTATATTATTGGATTGATACAAAGAATATTCGTCTTCTTCGGCAATAATGTTAGCCAGAACACATTCAAGACCTTTCGACTCTAGATAGTCAAATACCTGCTCAAAACGATATCGCTGGCCTGGACTTCGATCTAATCTGTGATGCGCTATGAACAATATCTTTTTTGAAGACATACTTTATTAATCAAAAATTAAAGCTTTTAATATTAGCACAAAGATTACAAAAACTAATACGCTTTTTCATCTCCTTTAAATACATTTATTATAGTTAATACAATTATTTTAATATCTAAGATAAAAGACCAGTTTTCAATATAAAGTGTATCTAATCGAATTCGATGCTCCATGGCCAACGAACTTTTTGTTTCACCCCTTAATCCCTTCACTTGGGCAAGTCCTGTAATTCCAGGCTTAACAAAATGCCTAAACATATATTTATCTACCGTAACTGCATATTCCTCGGTATGCTTTTTCATATGTGGTCTTGGACCTACTATTGACATATGACCTAAAAAAACATTTAAGAACTGAGGCATTTCATCTAAACTAGTTTTTCTTAAAAATAAACCCAAACTAGTTATTCTGCCATCTCTTTTTGTAGCTTGAATATGATCAGCCTCTGAATTAACATGCATAGTTCTGAACTTCAAACATTCAAAATCGTGGTTGTTTTTACCAGAACGCATTTGTTTAAATAATACAGGACCCTTTGAATTCAATTTAATCACTACAGCTAATACAGGATATAACCAACTGAGAACACATAAGATAACGAATGATGAAAATGCTAAATCAAATATTCTTTTCATAAATCTATTTGCATAATCATCTAAAGGAATATTTCTGAATGTTAACACGGGTACATGTTCATAAAAGTCGATAGTTAAGTGACGGTTTAAAAAGCCTCTTACATCAGGAATCATTTTAATTCTAATTAAATTATTATGTGAAAATTCTGTCAATCTTCTTAATTGATCTGTATTTAAATCTGAGATAGAACAATAAATCTCATCCACTTTATGAATTTTGCAATAATCAAAAACTTCATTTACCCTGCCTTTCAAATCTGGTAAACCGCTTTT
>JAYPLD010000021.1:8327-10591 GCA_038129265.1 Crocinitomicaceae bacterium | reverse complement strand
TAAAAAAGATAGATTTATGAGGACAAAATCACCAGCAATTTGGAAGAAATTAATTAATCTGTTATTGTATTTTGAATTCATTTAGAAAACGAAATTAACAATTCTACCTTATATTTAAACGCAAATACGATCGACCTTTGTGCTATGTCCCATTCTACTAATCAGCTTAGAAAACACTTAAAATTTACTTTACTTCACAAAATCCGTCAATTTACGCTAAGAAGAAAAATAGATACTTTGGGTGAAAATGTTTTCATTGAAAAAAATGTAAAAATATTAAGGTTTCCTAAAAATGTTCAAATTGGGAACCAAGTGGTCCTTAAAGAAGGAGCAAGAATATGCAGCTGTAACCAAAATGCCAAAATTAATATTGGGGAAAACACCACATTTGGATATCATAGTTTTTTATTCAGTTCTGAATCCATAGAAATTGGTAATAATTGTTTAATAGCGCCCTTTGTTTACATAGTAGATAGTGATCATAATATTGAAAAAGGGAAACTCATTAATGAACAACCCAACAGTACAGCCCCAGTTAAAATTGGAAACGATGTTTGGATAGGTACTGGTGCAAAAATATTAAAAGGGGTAAGTATTGAAAATGGGGCAGTAATTGCTGCTGGAGCTATCGTAAGGAATGATGTAAAAGCGTATGAAATACATGGCGGAATTCCTGCAAAGAAGATTAGTGATAGAAAATGAAAATTGGAGCTGTAATAATTTGTAGGTATAACTCATCTAGACTTCCAGGAAAAATTCTAAAAAAAATAAATGGCAAATCCATTTTAACTTACATCATTGAAAGACTAAAATGTGTGCAAAATTTAGATGATTTTATAGTAGCTACCTCCATCAATACAACTGATCAACCCATCGTGGATTATTGCATTAAAAATCAAATAAAATATTTCAGAGGAAATCTTGAAAATGTTGCAGAACGATTTTTACATGCTGGCTTAAAGTTTGATTATGACTATGCTATTAGAGTAAATGGTGACAATTTATTCTTAGATCATAAATTGATTTCAGAAATGATTTCTATGTTAGATTTAAATCATTATGATTTAGTTAGCAATGTTAAAGACAGAACTTTCCCTAAAGGAATAAGTGTTGAAATCGTTAACATGAACTTCTACAAAAACTTGTTTAATAAATTCAACCAATCCAAATATCAGGAACATGTTACCAATTACATGTACGAGCACCCTAATTGTGGGAATTTTTATCATTTTATCAATCACACATTTCCACAAGCTGCTGGTGCTCAATTAGCTATTGATACGGAAAATGATTTTATGTTGGCTGGTCAGATTTTAAATTCTTTTAAAAAAGATCACACTGAATATGGTTTTGAAGATGTTTTTAAACGAATGATTGAAATTAAACGACTTCATTAGATTTTCATATTTTTGCAGCATGGGAAACTTTAAGGGTAAATTTGGTCCATTACTTATTGCCGAAATAGGGGGTAATCATGAGGGAGACTTTGAATATGCCAAAAAACTGACCAAACTTGCTATTGACACTAATGTAGACTTTATCAAGTTTCAAATTTACACTGGAGACAGCCTTGTTTCTAAGCTAGAAAGTCCCATAAGAAACCAACATTTTAAGAAATTTGAACTCACAAATGAGCAACATTTGGAGTTAGCGAAAATGGTTACTGATGCAGGAATAGGCTACATGTCTTCAGTATGGGATATGGATGCTATGAGCTGGATTGATTCATTTATTCCGATATACAAAATTGGCAGTGGAGATCTTACCGCTTACCCAGTGATTAAAAAGACCTTAAAAAAAGAAAAACCAATCATTATTTCAACTGGTTTATCCACAGAAAAAGAAGTATTAGAGTGTATTGAGTACATTCAAAAAATTAATCCTTCATATAAAAGTAAGGATATGCTAGCTATTCTTCAGTGCACCAGCATGTATCCCATATTACCCAGCGATGCACATTTGAATGTGATGGCAGAATTTAAAAAATTAACCAACCTAACAGTTGGTTATTCTGATCATACTGAAGGCAGCCAAGCGCTAAAATATGCTATTGCCATGGGGGCTGAAATATTAGAATTTCATTTTACGGATGCAAGAGAAGGAAAATCTTTTAGAGACCACAAAGTATCGTTAACACCTCATGAAGTAAAAGAATTAATAGATGAAATTAAACTAATAGATTGTCTTAAAGGAGAGCAGATTAAAAAACCAACTCAAATTGAATTAGATCATGCTCATGAAATTTCATTTAGAAGAGCTGTTTA
>JAYPLD010000021.1:0-8227 GCA_038129265.1 Crocinitomicaceae bacterium | reverse complement strand
ATGTCACTTTAAGGCGGAATGTAGAAATCAGAGCACATGGAAATTCAAAAATTCACTTAAAAGGATATAACAGAATTGACAGAGGAGTTCGAATCTTAGGGAATAATAATGCAAAAATATCTATTGATGAAAACACCCGAATTGGATTATATTCTGTTTTAAATGGTGGTGATTCCATTTCCATTGGCCAGAAAGTACTCATATCAGGCTTTGTTTACCTTCAAACCAGCTTACACAATCATAATAAAAATGGAAATATTCAAGATCAAGGTTACAAGCATGGACCAATAGAAATACATGATGATGTTTGGTTAGGGGCACATGTGGTTGTTTTGCCAAATTGTGTTCTTTCAAAAGGATGTGTGGTAGGAAGCAATGCTGTGGTAACTAAAAGTGCTGATAAAGAAAATGTATTAGCAGGTGTACCAGCAAAAATTATAAAAGAAAGAAGTTGAAAGCATGAAAGAAGCTCCATTAGTTACTGTTTACATAACCAACTATAATTATGGCAGCTACATTAAAGAGGCTATAGAAAGTGTTCTTAATCAATCTTTTAAAGACATTGAATTAATCATAATTGATGATGGATCTTCTGATAATTCTAGGGAAATCATTGAAAGCTATATGCAATTAAATCATGTTAGGGTAATTTTTCAAAAAAATAAAGGTCTTAATATCACCAACAATATTGCCATGAGATTAGCACGTGGAAAATACCTTGTAAGACTTGATGCAGATGATTATTTTAGAAAAGATGCCATACAAAAAATGTGTCAAAAACTTGAGTCGGACCCTAAATTAGGTCTTGTTTTCCCCGACTATTTTCTAATTGATTCCTTAGGAGATGTAATAGCGGAAGAACAGCGACACGCATTTGATAAAGATGTTTCTTTATTAGACCAACCTGCTCATGGCGCTTGCACCATGATTAGACGATCATTTTTGGAAAAATTAGGAGGCTATAATGAAAGTTTTTCATGTCAAGATGGCTATGACTTATGGATTCGCTTCACAGCAAAATATCAAGTTGCCAACATCAATGAACCACTTTTCTATTACAGACAACACAATAGTAACCTCACTAAAAATGAAGATCGAATTTTAAAAACACGTGCTGAGATAAAAGAATCTTTTGTTAATAAAGAAAAAATTAAAACACCTACAACATTAGGTATTCTTCCAGTAAGAGGAGAAAGAATTAATCGATATAGTCTTGCATTTGAAAAATTCGGAGATGAATATTTAATTGACAAGAAAATCAAATCTGCACTCCAATCCAATCATATTAATCAACTTATTGTTACATCACCTGATCAAAAAATTAAAGACCATGTCATTCAAAATTATACTGAAAATGAAGTACATTTTATTGAAAGGCCTAGAAATCTTGCCATATTAAACAAAGATCTAAAAGATACGGTAGAATTCATTTTTAATAATCCACAATTAGAAGGCAAGAAATTCGATAGTTTCTTGTTAATGTTTTTAGAGTACCCTTTTGTGGAATCCAATATATTGGACGATGCCATACAGACTATGGCTATTTTTAATCTTGATTCATTAATTTCAGTGAGACAAGATAATAGTCTCTTTTATAATCATGATGGTAATGGAATGAAAGCCATTAATGATCAAGACAAATTCACAAAAATGGAAAGAGAAGCTATTTACAAGTTTACAGCTGGTCTTATGTTGACAAAAGTAGACCTATTTAGGAATCAAAAAACTTTTATCGGCCAACGTGCTGGACATATTGAAGTCAATCAAAAAGCGGCTATGGGTCTTTATTCTGACTTTGATGTGAAAATGGCTAAATTGATAGCCAAAGAAGAATTAAAAGAAAACAAGTAGTTTCTTGAAAATAAAAATGATCAATCTTGCCCTCAGGGGAATTACACTAGGAAGTAAATTTCTATTATCGATTTATCTAGTTAAATTCCTAAGTCTAGAAGCAAATGGTGAGTATGGAATTTTTGTAGCTACCATATCCATGTTAACGTATGTATTAGGATTGGACTTTTATTCTTTTAATAACAGAGAAATTCTTCAAGAAAAAAGTTCAGAATCAGGCAAAAAAATTAAGAATCAGTTTGTTCTATTCACCCTCGTCTATCTGATCATCCTACCGTTGTTATATGTTTTTGGATTATTTGATTTCATAGGTCAGAAATACATTCTTCTATTTTATCTCATACTGATTTTTGATCATATATCTATAGAACTTTACAGGTTATTGGTAGTCTTTTCAAAACCTATACAAGCAAACATGAACCTATTTTTGAGGACTGGTATTTGGATTCTAGTTTTAATTTTTGCTTGGCATAATCATTTTGAAGATTTAAAAAATTTAAATAGTGTATTTAACCTTTGGTTGGTAGGCTCGTTTATATCTGTTATTTATTCTATTTTTTCATTAAGTACTGTTGGTATAAGTATTCCTTGGAAAGAAAAAATAGAGACGAAATGGATACTTAAAGGGTTAAAGATCGCACTACCCTTTTTTATAGCTACACTCTCTTACAAGATCATTCAATTTGCTGATCGATATATGGTTGAATTTTACTTAGGCACCAAGCAAACTGGAATATATTATTTCTTCAGTAATATCAGTATGCTCATTGAAACATTTGTACAAACAACTGTTGTGATGATCTATTCACCTAAATTGATAGCGTCACTCAAAAAAGATAAACCTTTTCAAATTGATATTTTTAAAACCTTTTCTAAAGAAATTATTATCTATTCGGTTGTAGCAGTAGTTAGTGTATGTGCCATTATTTATCCACTATTACATGTCGTTGAGAAAACAGAACTTTTTCTTTCCATCAGCGTGTTCTTTGTAATGGTTACCACACGCTTTATTTTCAATATTTCATTGATTTATCACTTTAAATTGTATGTAGCTAAAAAAGATAGCTTGATAATGACCTCTACTTTATTTGCTGTTTTGGTTAATATTTCTCTTAATTTTATTTTGATACCATTTTATGGCTTAATCGGAGGGGCTTTAGCTACACTCATATCCATACTGGTGATGATGGGTTTTAAATTATTTTATGCAAAAAAATATGAGCACTAAAAGATTGCTTTTTTTTCCTCAAAATGAGACCCATTTGGAAAACATGCTTGCCTTGTTACCAAATCTTGAAAAAAAAGGATATCAATGTGAATTTATTGATGCATCAAAAATTTACCATCAAGATATATACAAAGATTTTCCTCAATTAAAACGTATTCCACTTCTTTTAACATGTGAAATTCCATTCTACTCAACTGGAACCATCCAAAGAATCAAGTTTGTACTATCACTGAGGAAGGAATTAAAACAAGTTAAAAAAAATTATGATGGATTTTTTATTGGAAACGATGGTGCTCTACAACGATTAGTGATGAAAACCATATCCATACAAAAAACATTCTTTCTTGTTGATGCCATAATTAATGATAACACATTTAGTTTTTTTAAAATCTTTAAGCACTCTGATTTTAAGTTTTACGACATTAAGGATTGGATTAGAAGAAAATCAAAGCTAATTAGCATGAGAGTTATTAGGTACTTACCATTCAATTACTTATTGCCTAGCGAAATTGGTACCGTAAGGACTACAAAAATGTATGTGCTTGGCGAATATGTGAAGGAGGTATTGAAAAATAGAGGTATCCCAGAGAAAGAAATTTTAGCTTGTGGTTTACCAAGGTTTAGGAAAATACTTGAATACCGTCATCCAGGAGTTAATCTTGAACCCAATGGAAGGTTTAAAGTCATGACATTAACGCAATCCGCTGTATGGCATAATGATCATGTAAAAGAAGAGGTGCAAAAAAAACAGCTTTTTAAATTGATTAACCTTCTTGAAAAGATGCGTGTAAATGAAAATTCAGAAATTGATCTCAACATTCGTTTACACCCTAGAGATATAGCAGAAGATAGATCCTATTTTTTTGAAAAAGACTTTGTCCATCTAATTGAAGGTGATCTGTATAAACAATTAATGGAACATGATATTGTGGTTGCTACTTCCTCTACCGTTTTACTAGAAACGTTAGCCATTAATGGGAGAGTTGCTGTTATGATGTTAGTTGATCAGTGGTGGAGATACGAGAGATCATTTTTGAAACTTCCTTGCTTCCATAAGTTTCATAATGAAAAAGATCTCGAAAATTATTTCAGCCATTTGATGAGTGGAGGTGAGTATAATAGAGCTGGTCTAGAAAATTTAATTAGTCCTAACTTAAAAGATAGTGTTGAGATTATTACTAAAGACGTTATAAAAGAGTTATCGTAGAGTATTATTTTGAAATAATATATTTCATCCAATCATAAGCAAAAACAACTAAAAACCAAGAATAATCAAAAGTGTATCTTTTAATTAATTTTGGTTCATTGTAAATTCTATACAACCATCTTACATTTAATTTATTTACCCAGTTTGGGTAATAGTCCGTATTTTGAAACGATTGGTGTAAAAAACCCCCGCATGAAAACCCCCTTCCTCTCCATCCTGCTGCTTTTAATTTGATTAAATAATTTTCTTGTAAAGGGCTTCCCATGCCCACGATGACAACCTCAGGGTTTAATTTTTTTATTTCCTTAATATGAAGCCTTAATTCTTCATCATCTTTGAAATATCCATCTCTAGAACCAATAATGTTTAAATCAGGATATTTTACCTGAATGTTTTGGATAGATTTTTCTATGAATTTAGGCTTAGTACCAATAAAATAGACTTCACTTTTAGAAATACTAAGCTGTTTAAATAAGGGTTTAAAATAAGATGAAAAATCAGGAGATAATCGTTGAATTGATTTATTTAAGAATATAGAAGAAAGTTTTTTAAGTACAACACCATCAGATGTAATCAGATCAAAATCTGTTAAGTCTATCTTGTTTCTTAATTTCAAATAAGAATATGGATTGACATAGGACACGATCCCACTCTGCATGTTTAGTAAAACATCCACATCGTCTACTAACTTATTTTTAAGATGTTCAATCAATTCATTAAAATTGAGTATCAAATTTAACAACTCCTATATCATTTTATGACTATTAGTTAAAATAAAACCATCGTAGTTGAATTACCATGGTTTTATGTGTATTTCATTTATATAATTAACTTTATATTATCTAATCTTTTAGTTAAATCCAAAATGCTTTTAAGGCAAAAAATCCTTATTCAGACTATTCTATTTCTATTGTGGGTTGGCTCAATAAACTACTCGGTGATTTATTACTTGGGATTACATCAAAAAGGAGAACTATTAGCTAAAACAATTAATTTATCCATCAACTCTATCATTTTTATTATTGTTTCCTCTTTCTTATTTAGTCATTACAAAATCCATAAGAAAATCAATCTACCCAAATTACAAGTTTTTTGGCTACTTATTGGAGTTATCATATTGATGTCGATAGGTTCGTTAGTCCAACTGAAGTTTAGGGATTTGATACCCTCTTTTTTACGATTTATAAATTATTTTGGGATTTTCATTATTGGTTATAACATCAAAAAGGAATACCATCCAAGTTACTGTATTCGAATACTAAATCCATTCATTATTCTTTCTGTAATTTCCTGTTTAAGCTTTGGCTTTCTCGAAATATTCACAAACGATATCCAATATTTGAACAATGCTTATCGGGTTTCAGGTTCATTTAAATTCCACCAGTTAGCCTTTGGGATGTTCCTTTTTACCATTATTACATGTGTAATCTTTCTAAAATATAACGCCAATGACAAAATCCTTAAGAAAATCATTTTTGGAATAGTCTTGGCTTTATTACTTTATCTGTTCATGAGAGTACACTCGAGACTTTTGTCACTTTCTTTATTTTCAACATTATTAGCCGTCTCTTTTATTGGGTCTAAGCAATTATTAGTCAAAGTCAAAATCATGACAGCTACTATGTTTTTATTGGTAACTGGGCTTTTTCTAATGTTCAATTTTGATTTTCAACCAAGATTAAAAAACTTGTTATTATCTAGAAATAATTCAGGATTTGTGGATTCATCATCTAAGACCAGACTTGATATCATAAATAATAGTTTAGCAGCCATTGATGAAGTAGATGTACTTTTTGGAAAAGGATTAGGGACATTTAATGGTTTTTATGAGAAAGCAGGGCTTAAAAAAGGAGTTGCTGCACATAATAATTATCTATTATTTTTTATTGAAGGAGGTATTATAGCGTTAGCTGCCTTTATCCTATTTGAATTTATTATGATGATTAAGTTCTTTAAAACCATTAAAAACAGTCATAAAATCAAATATGAATCTGATAAAAAATTACTTTTTGCAGCCGCTACTCTATTTATAGGAATTGAATTTTTAGGGTTTCTTTTAAATAATTACTACTTCTATCAGTCTGAAACTATTATATGGCTATTACTAGGGTTTTGTGGACCGTTCTTAGAAAGAAAAGTTAAAATTCATGTCTAAGATCAACACCATTTCTTATTGGCTTTTCTTGGTTTTACCAAGTGCTCTTTTTTTTGAAAAAATAGTAGCCAGTATTTTGATAGCAATCTTATTTCTTATCAAGATACCGATCATATTTCAGTTCAAAACACTGAAGTTGTTATTAAAACAAAAAATATTACTTCTTAGTATTCTTTATTTTATGCTGCACGCCATTGCCTTATTTTTCACAGATGATACGCAAGACGGTTTAAATTCGTTGGAAATAATACTTAGTTTTCTAGTACTACCCTTAATTGGAATAACCTTTAAAAGAAATAATTCTCAAAAAATTAACCGCCAATTTATAGATAAACTATTTTATGTATTTGTCTCCGTTGGCATTTTAGCCATGATAGTTTGTTTATTAAATGCATTTTATGCGGTTTATCTTGGTAATGGATCAGGAAATTATTGGTTTTTTTACAGAGGATTAGCCCATCCTTTGTGGCAAATTCATCCGATATATCTTGCTTACTATCTAAATTTTTTGCTCAGTATTTTACTTTTTCATGATTGGAAATTTAAATGGAAGTATAGAGAGTCTATAAAATGGTGTCTTGTTCTGTTAACTATGATTTTCTTAATTCTTCTTTCTGCTAGAACCCCTTTGCTAGTCACTTTCGCTATTATTCTGCTATTTATTTACAACAAATTGAGAATTAATAAACTAGTTCTTACTCTAACCACAATAGCTATAGTATCCATTTCCTTAATAGCTCTGGTTTTCACTAACAATAGATTCAAAGAACTCTTCAACGAAGATGGCATTTTGCAGGAAGACCGAGTTCAGACTTGGAGAGGAGCATATGAAGTGGCTGCAAGTCATTTTTGGGTTGGCGTACCCAAAGGTGATTTAGATGATAAACTAGAAAAAATATATAAAAAAAATAATCATTTCAAAGGGTTAGAAAGGTCATATAATTGCCACAATCAATACTTACAAGTGTTATGCTACTTTGGCATATTTGGATTGCTATATTTTATATGTTGGCTCTATTATGTTTTTAAAGCATCTATACATACCAACACCATATTTCAACTACTTGTATTTAGTATACTAGTATATTTTTGTACGGAGTCTATTATGTCCGTAAATAAAGGAATTATTTTTATTTCTTATTTTTTCACATTAATTGCCATTTATGAAAAATAAAGATTCCGATGATTTTGATTTAACAAATCTGGCACAGTTCATTTACAATGTCTACAAAAGACGGAAAAGACTTGTTTTAGTTTTATTACTAGTTACCATTTTTGTTGGGATTTACGACATGGTTACAACAAGTAAAACCACTACTTCTTTTTATTTAATAAAGTGTAATGAAACCTTCTTCCAACATAAGGACAATGACGTAAAACAAATTGGATTAGAGCTATGCTACAATTTGTCTAATTATGTGACCCATAAAAATTATGCAGGACTTTCAAAACTGATAAATGTGGATCAAAAAACAGTCGAATCTATTGATAACATGAAAGTTATTAATCTCAATAAAAATGAGAATGACCATTTCTTTAGGATTTATTTATACTTTAAAAATCAAATTAACTCTTACGGAATTGTAGATGGTATGGTAAATTATATGAACCAAGTGCCTCTTTTAATCAAACAGAAAAAACTCAATGAGCAGTATTATAATCAGTATTTAGAAGATCTGAACAAAAAAATAAATGATTTCACTAATGATAGTATAAAAAGTAATACTGAAAAAAACACACTTTATAAATTGATCAAACAAAAAAATGAATTAACAATAAATAGTCA
>JAYPLD010000020.1:0-27637 GCA_038129265.1 Crocinitomicaceae bacterium | reverse complement strand
TAGATGGTTCATTTTCAATAGATGTATTTATAAATCCAGCCTCAAAAACACTCATATTCAACGCATTATTACACATCGCCAAGTTGCTCGGGCTACTACTATGATCAACTCCAATAGCATCAAGGTCTAAACCATGTAAAAACTTGTCTGCATTTGCGATCAAGTCCACATATATAGTATCATTGGAGGAAGTAGGATTTACTATGATAGGGTCTATTGAAGTAAGCATTTGATTTCCTAATGCTTGTAAAGAAAACGGAGCATTTGGAGTGCCATCATTGTTAGAATCTGTGAAACCATCTGAAACCACGAAAAAATAACCAGATGGCCATCCCCAATCCATGGGTGGACTTTGAGGCCCTAGAGGATGATGGGAAGGATAATTCACTGTGTTTCCTGCATTAGCAGCTTGGTCAACGCCCACATCAAAACTAATGGACTCTACCTGATTAAATGTATAACTTCCTAAATAGTAGCTTTTAATATGACCACTAGCTAATACATAAACGTTATTTAAAGGGGTTATTTGACCTCCATCATGATGTATACTAATTCCAGATAAATAATATTGTAGCCTTGTAAAGTAATTAGTAACTCCATTTACAGTGAAATTCTGATTATAAGCAAAGGCATTTCCATTTAATGCATGACTAATTCGGAGTACAACTTCTTTCTGTCCATAAAGATTAAAAGAAAAAAGTAAAGAAAGTGTAATAATAATTTTTTTCATGATACTATAAATTTAAGAAAAAACACTGGAAATTTTTAGGTTGTTGAATATACAATATCAAAGATTGTCAAAGTAATCCTTAATTTTGCATTAATGAGTTCATCTGTTGACATAAAAAATAAAAAAGCGAAGTATGAATACGAATATTTAGAAATATTCACAGCAGGTATTCAACTTAAAGGAACAGAAATTAAATCCATTAGAAACAACAAAGCCAGTATTGCTGAAGCTTATGCCGTCATGGTTAAGAATGAACTTTTCATAAGAAATATGTACATAGGTCCCTACGAAAACGGTACGCATTACAATCATGAAGACAAAAGAGATCGAAAGTTATTACTTCAAAAAACAGAGTTATCCAAAATTCAGAAAAAACTAAAAAACAATGGATTAACCGTAGTACCGACTAAACTATTTATAAGCTCAAAAGGTTGGTGCAAAGTAAATATTGCGCTGGCTAAAGGGAAGAAAATACATGACAAGCGAGAAGATTTGAAATCCAAAGACGCAAAACGGGAAATGGACAGAAAAATGAAACAATTTTAGTTGTTCAGAATTTCATCTATGGTGTTGAAAGATACGTAATGGTAATTATCACGAGCCTTTTCATACACTTCTTTAGCCCATTTTTTATTTACTGGATTTTTAGCTAACTCTTCGTAAATAGGTTGTAGAAACTTTCTTCTACCAATCTTTGTTAAAAATGTTTTCATAGGATCAAAAGCAGGGCGATAATCGGCTTTTATAGAAATTAAAAACCAAACACATAGAATTTCCGCATTCCCATTTGAGGACAGGTTGAATGTTTCATCCAATTTTTCAAGCTGATTTTTGTTTATATTTTCAGGAAGATGTTTGATGAAATGTAACCATTCATGTGTTGACCAATCAGCTGCTGCATCAACTATATTATCTACTCCTTTTTTTAAAAATAGATCAACTGCTTTCTCGGCTTGGAGGAATCGACTAGATAATACCTTTGGACAATTTTCAGGCAGACCAGATTGATAAACCCATTGGTTTATCATGAGACCGTCTTCTTCTCCTTCTAATAAATTTTCATCTAAATAGGCAAGAAATTCCTCCGTGGTAATGGTTTGGAATTTATGATCATCGAAATAATTTTTCAGAAAGGAATCCATTTTATTCCTACCTTTTTTTTCCTCTAGCATTCTTAAAAAGAAATACCCTTTTTCATACGCAATATCAGACATCGCATCATCAGGGTGCAGACCATTTAATTTTAATTTTAACTTTTGCATATCCTCGTCTAGATTAGATAGTTCACTAGTTAGATCTTGGAAGCCTAGCAATGCTAACATGTCTGTATAATCTTTTCCGTAGAGTGCTTCCATAATTCTTCTTTCAAAATACACCGTAAAACCCTCATTGAGCCAGAAGTCATTCCACGTAGCGTTCGTAACCAAATTTCCGCTCCAAGAGTGAGCTAATTCGTGTGCTATTAACGACACTAAACTTCGATCTCCTGCAATTATAGTAGGTGTGGCAAAGGTTAATCTTGGATTTTCCATTCCACCAAATGGAAAGCTTGGAGGAAGAACAATTACGTCATATCTATCCCAATCGTATTGACCATATAACTTTTCTGCTTCATCTACCATTTTCCCCATGTCTACTAATTCATTGGCGCAAGATTCAATCATTGAAGGCTCAGCGTATACTCCAGTTCTTTCATCAATTGATTGAAAACTTAATTCCCCTACAGCAAGAGCTATCAAATAAGGTGAAATAGATTGTTTCATCTCAAAATGATACCTATTGGATGAGTTGGTTTGTTGAGGATTGGAGGCACTCATGACAGCTAGCATTCCTTCAGGAACAGTAATGTCGGCACTGTAAGTTACTCTAATACCAGGAGTATCTTGAATAGGAATCCATGATCGAGTAAATATAGATTGACCTTGTGTATACATAAATGGAAAATTTTTACCAGCAGTTTGATGGGAAGATAGCCAATCCAAAGCCTCAGATTTTGAAGTCGTTTTGTAATATACTTTGACCGATTTACTAGAATCGTTTAATTGTATAGACAAAGGAGTTCCTAATAATTCATCTGTTTCTAAATAGGTGAAATCAAGCTTATTTTCATTTTGATCTTCAACACGATCTATCCATAAATATTTTGTATCTAGAATAAGTGTATTTGTTTCGGTTTGTTTTTGAAAAGTAAGCTCTGCAGATCCAATTAATTCTTTTTTAGAAAAATTTACGGTAAGATCCAAATGAACATGTGAAACACGTATTTGACTGTAATTAGACAACGTATGGTTATCCGCATTTTTGATTTCATTATTATTATTCATAGCGAAGAGAGAATTAGAAATGCTTAAGGTTAAAATAATTAACTGATTTAATAGTCTGGTCATGATCTTATAATGTATGTTTGACAAAAATAATATTTCGCCTTAATTATAATTCGGATATCATAAACCATACAAAAAGTATTTTAGAAAATTTGTCTTATTTTAACGCCCTAATAAAAAATTAACACAATGAATGCATTGATTGGTAAATCAAATCACCCTGAAGGATTAATGACCTTGTTTTTCTCAGAAATGTGGGAAAGATTTTGTTATTACGGAATGAGAACCCTATTGACCCTCTTTTTGGTAAAATCACTTTTAATGGGAGATAAAGAAGCTTCTTTAATCTATGGAGCATATACTGGTTTGGTTTATGCAGCACCTATATTAGGAGGGAGGATGGCCGATAAATACTTAGGATACCGATATGCCGTGATGTTAGGAGCTGTGCTGATGGCCATTGGTGAGTTCTTAATTCTTGGGGAATCAAAAGAATTTTTACTTATTGGAATGGGAGCACTTATCATTGGAAATGGATATTTTAAGGCAAACATTTCAACTATTGTAGGGAAATTGTATGAAGAAAACGATCCACGAAGAGATTCTGGATTTACTATTTTTTACATCGGGATTAACATTGGTGCGTTACTAGCCACTACGGTGGTAGCCTATATTGGCGAAACATACGGATTTAAGTATGGTTTTGGGTTAGCTGGTATAGGAATGTTGTTGGGCCTACTCATTTTTTGGTCTGGCAGAAATAAGTATGCTTCTGCTCCTGGTGTAGATATCAGAGAAGAAGGCAAAAAGAAAGTACTAGGACCTTTGAATTATGTTCAATTGATTACCATAGGGTCTTTATTTTTAATACCGTTGTGCTACATCCTCATACTTCAAAATCATTTAATGGATTACATTTTACTTGGATTATTTATTCTTATTTCAGCCTCCCTAATCAGATCAGGAGTTAAAGAAGACCAGGAGAAGGGGGTTAGTATCTGGAAAGATAGGATGATTGCTCTAATCATTTTTATGATCATTAATATTTCATTTTGGGCGTGTTTTGAGCAAGCTGGTACATCACTTACTTTATTTGCGGATAGAAATGTAGATCGTGTGATTTTTGGTTGGGCGATGCCAGCGAGTATGACTCAGTTTTTTAATCCATTTTTCATCATCGTTTTTGGTTCTATTTTTTCTGTGATGTGGGTTAAACTTTCTAAAATTGGAAAAAACCCAAGTATACCTTTAAAGTTTTGTTTTGGTATTGTGCAATTAGCACTTGGATTCTTGGTTACTAAAATTGGTTTTCAGTTTGTAAATGAATCTTTTCAAGTTCCGTTATTAACCCTTGTTTTTCTTTATATGTTACACACCACAGGTGAATTATTTTTATCACCTATTGGACTATCAATGGTTACCAAACTTTCTCCAAAAAGTATGGCTGGTACTGCAATGGGAGCTTGGTTTTTAAGTTTTGCCATTGCTAATTATGTTGGGGGTAAAATTGCTGCCATTACAGGCGGTCATGGTGGGTCAGATGAAGCGTTAAGTATAGGAGAAGGTCTTAATCAATACCTCGATATTTTCTCAACTATTGGTTATGTTCTTCTGGGAATTGCCCTTGTCATATTCTTGCTCAATAAGCCCATAAAGAAATTGATGCACGGAGTAGAATAATTAAAAAATCTTACTCGGATTCATTATATTGTAAGGATCAAAAACCGTTTTGATTCCTTTCATAATATTCAACTCAACTTCAGAAAAAGGAATGTCCATGTAATTTTTTTGAACCCACCCTATTCCGTGTTCTCCTGAAATGGTACCGCCTAAATCTACCGTAAGCCTGAATATTTCTCTTATGGCTTTTGGTAATTCCACCTCCCACTGATCATCTGTAAGATCACCTTTTAAAATATTGATATGTAAATTCCCATCACCTGCATGTCCATAGCATATAGATTCAAAGCCATAATTCTCTCCTATTTTTTTAACACCACTAAGTAATTCAGGCAAATGGAATCGTGGGACAACAGTATCTTCCTCTTTATAAATACTATTTACTTTAACTGCCTCGCCAATTCTTCTTCTTATAAACCATAGTTGTTCCTTTTGCGCTTCATCTTCAGCAAAGAGAATATGTTCATCACAATGATGTTTTTCTACTACATCTAAAATTTGTTGTAATTCTTGCATTAGATTTTCACTGTTGTTTCCATCCACCTCAATAAGAAGTAGTGCAGCAATTTCATCTTTCATTTCTAAATGCGCATCATCAATATACTTAATGGTGTAATCAACTGCCTGGCGATCCATAAATTCTAATGCTGATGGCACAACTCCAGCTTTAAAGATAGAGGCCACAGCTTTGCATGCATCGGTAGCTGATGAGAAAGGAACCAAAATAAGTTTATTCAATTTTGGGAGGGGCAAAAGTTTGAGCGTAGCTTTGGTCACTATACCCAACGTACCTTCACTACCAACCATTAATTGAGTTAAATTGTATCCAGTGGCATTTTTTAATGTGTTGGCTCCAGTTTGTATTACTTCTCCATTAGGGAGTACTACTTCTAGATTTAAAACAAAATCTTTTGTTACTCCGTATTTTAATGCTCTAGGGCCTCCACTATTTTCTGCTATATTTCCACCAATAAAACAACTTCCTCTACTGGCTGGATCTGGAGCATAATACAAATCTTTTTTAGCCACAGCATTTTGAAGTTCTTGAGTGATAACACCAGGTTCCACCACTACTTGGTGATTATCTTCATCAATATTTAAAATTTTATTGAACCTTTCCATGGAAATTCCTATACCCCCATGTACAGATAATGCACCTCCACTAAGCCCGGTTCTTGCACCAATCGGAGTAACCGGTATTTTATGTTTAGATGCATAAGACATCACTTGAGAAACTTCTTCTACTGATGAGGGTTTTATAAGAACTTCCGGAGGGTAGTTAAGTGATTCTGTTTCATCGTGTCCATATTCCTTTAAAACATCATTATCATTTGTAAGATGGTCATCTCCTACTAATTTTTTTAGTTGGGTAATGTGATCGATATTGATAGTGGTATATGAACTCATAATTTATTTCAAATAATATATTTTTTTTGTCCAAACAAAGAGAATTCACGCATTTTTTTTCTGCTGGAATTGAGGTATTGTTAATTTAATTAAAAAGTAATTGTAGATTTCATTTAGTACATTATATTTGCATTCCAAAATTTGATTCGTTAGCTCAGCTGGTAGAGCACATCCCTTTTAAGGATGGGGTCCTGGGTTCGAACCCCAGACGAATCACCAAAGCCTTCCTACCGAAGGCTTTTTTTATTTTACAGCATGCTCAATAAGCTGCTCAATTGTAACAAAATCCAAAGCCTTTTCGTGAGTAGATTCCAATTTTACCTTTGGAGCGGCATCTGCATCATATGCTTCTTTCCACCTTAAGGCACATAAACACCAATAATCACCTGGTTTTAGTCCAGGAAAATCATAAAATGGATTGGGTGTAGACAAATCATTTCCTTTTGATTTTGTAAAACTCAAAAACTCAGCTGTCATCTCAGCACAAATGACATGAGTTCCTACATCATTGGAACCCGTATTGCAAAATCCATCTCTATAAAATCCTGTTTTAGGTTCGTTACAACAGAGTGAAAGGGGTTGTCCAAAAACATTTAAAGATTGTGCCATAGTATAATTAGCCATAATCAAAATAATAAAATTCAACATTAATTTCAGATACATATCCTATAAGAATAGGAATTTTATTTTACTTGTTTACATTTGTTTAAATTCTACCCAAGTGCTGGAATTGGTAGACAGGCTAGGTTGAGGGCCTAGTGTTCATTAGAGCGTGTGGGTTCGACTCCCACCTTGGGTACATATACTTAACTATGGAAACGGAAAATACAGACGAAAAAAATAATATCGAAAGCTCTCAAAATGGAACTGAAAATGTTCCTTTTTCTACATCGGTATTGGTCCTTGGAATTTGTTCTATTGTAACTTGTACTTGTTATGGGTTACCAGGACTAGTGTGTGGGATAATAGCTCTTGTTCAGTCTAAAAGAGGCCTTACCGCTTATGAAGAAAATCCTAGTTTATATAAAGAAGGTTCACTCAAAAACTTGAAAGCAGGTAAAACCTGTGCTACTATAGGTGTAATACTTAGTTCTATTTATTTCCTAATCATTCTAGGGTACTTTATCACAGTAGGCACACTAGTGTTTGGCGCATTAGGCAGTGGGTTGTACGGACTACAATAAATGTTAAACTATTAACTATTGTGATAATGAAATCTAGTGTATGAAAATGTTGCCCTGTGGTTTCAAACAATTAACTGGACATGACTGTCCAGGTTGTGGATTTCAAAGATCTGTAGCATCTCTAGCCGAAGGTAACTTTACTACTAGTTTTGAGTTTTATCCCCCATTGGCTTTGATTCTCACCTTGTTTTTTTTGTTGATTATTCATCTCATTTTCAACTTAAAGCATGGTGCCGTATTACTAAAATGGACATTCATTGGGACTAGTTTATCTATTCTAGTTAATTACGTACTTAAAATAACCAACCTAATTTAATATTATGGATTTAAATAATATGGACTTCATCATTGATCAAATACCCTTATTGTTTGTGTTAGCTTTTCTATCCATTGTTTTTATTCAAAGTGCATTGGACAAAATATTTAATTGGAAAGGTAATTTAGAGTTTACAGCTTCTACCCTCACTTCTAAATTCCCCCCTAGATTAGTACGATTTGCATTGCTCAATGTACTTCTGCTTGAATTTGCAGGCGGATTTGGATCACTAGGTGGTATTATTGAAATATTTTTAGGTTCTACAACATTATTCATAGCTAAACTTGGAATTATAACTTCCTCTACAGCTCTTTTAATTCTATTACTCGGTCAACGTATTTCTCAAAATTATGTGGATGCCAAAACCATAGTGATCTACTTTATTGTTTGTTTACTTGGATTACAAATTTTGTTCTGATTTAATTTTACGAACAAAATCATTATAAACTAGTTGAGGATCAACTGATGATTTTTCTATGTCTTTAAATAAATGTTGACCAACATGTAGGTTTATAGTTCTATTTTTAATTTTAAGAAATTCAATGGGGATCAAAAACGTTCTAATCCTTGCCTTTATTTTACCCATAAAATGAAAGAAAAATGAGTTTTCTCCTTCAAAGTAAATTGGGACTACAGGAGCCTCTACACTATTCAATAAATTTTTTATTGCACTACCCCATTCTTTATCTCTAGAAGGTTTGTGAAGACCATCATGTCGTGTAGATATTTCACCCGCAGGAAAAATAATAATGGGCTCATTTCTAGAAAGACAACTTATTACTTTTTCTTTACCTCCCATTTTTTTGTCTTCACTAAATGGATTAACTGGAATAGTATAGGGTTTAAATATGGGAATATTACGCAGTAAAAAATTGGCAGTAATCTTCACCTTTGGATATATTGGAATGATCATTTTTAAGATGGCTAATCCATCTAAAAACCCATAAGGATGATTGGCAATTAAAATGAATCGACCACTAGTTGGTATGTTTTCAATTCCTTGAATATTTAATGTAATATTATACTTTTTAAAATAGTTGTCTAGTAATTCTTGAGCCGATACATAGTTGATATTATGACATCGTTTATTGATTCTGCTCAACCCGAAAATAGACATTATTATCTTGGTAGGTATCTTGCCTAAACCTAGAGTTTGGCTTACTATTTTCTCTGGTATAACGCTTTTGATAAGATAATTTTACATTAAAACCTCTTTACGAATCGCTTTAATTTGCTTTTTGCTTGCTCTAGTTTTTAATCGGATGGTTTTGTCATTATAACCCAGATTAATTAGCTTAATGATATAATTCTTTTTTTTTAGTAATTCATCTTCCGTAAGTTCAACTTTATCATTTTCCACTTTTCTCACCTTATCTATTTTTTGAGCAGAGATATTGAAATTAAACAATACCGTAATTAAAATAAGGAGTGTTTTTTTTATCATGAAGGATTGAGTTTGTGATAGGCAGCCCTACTTAAAGGTTCATACTCATTTCGTTCCCCGAGTAAAACCAAATCATCATTTTCAGAAGTTCTGTGACTAAAATGAGCTAAATTTCCTGTTTTTGTACAAATGGCGTGAACCTTTGTAACGAATTCAGCTATAGCCATTAAATGCGGCATAGGGCCAAATGGTTTGCCTTTAAAGTCCATATCCAAACCGGCTACAATAACACGAATTCCATTATTAGCCAGTTGATTACATACTGCTATGATATCATCATCAAAAAACTGAGCTTCATCAATAGCCACAACATCAGCATCTTTTACTTTTGATAATATAGCTGTAGCACTTTCAACAGGCGTAGACATAATTTCGTTTGCATCATGCGAAACCACTTTTTGATCACTATATCGTACATCAGTCTGAGGCTTGAATATCAATACTTGCTGATTTGCAAATCTTGCTCGTTTGAGTCTACGCAATAATTCTTCTGTTTTACCAGAGAACATAGAACCACAAATAACTTCAATCCATCCCAATTGTTCCTTATGATTTACCGTATTTTCTAAAAACATAGCTGAACATTAAATTTAGAAAAAGAATATAGAAAATGAATTAAAAAACTAAAAAATCTGTTCTTCTATTTTTTGCTCTTCCTTTATCCGTAAAATTTGAAAACTTAGGCATAGATTCTCCATAACCTTTAAATTTCATTCTATCTTTTGAAATTCCACGACTTAACAAATACTCCATCACTGAAAAGGCTCTGTCCATGGATAATGCTTGATTTGACTCTTCCGATCCTACATCATCCGTATGTCCTTGTATTTCAATTTTTAAATCTGAATTTGATGTTAACCAAATGGCAAAAGCATCCAGTACTTTTTTGGAAGAATTAATAATTTTTGACGAGTTTGTTTCGTACAAGATATCATTAATGGTATAACTCTCTCCCTTTTCTACTTTCTTCACGGATAAATCTTTATCCTTTAATACACCATCTGAAATTTCCTCAGACGAAATTAGAATGGACTGAAAGGCAGTTTCATCACCCTCTAATTGAACTAACGCATCGCCTTTTATATTTTCTACATTGACTACAGCTACAAAATCACCTTCATCATCAATATTAAGTTCTTGTTCTTTTTTCTCTCCACTGTCGTCTATCATCGTGAGTTTAGCATTTCCTAAAAGCTTTGGGTCATCTGAGTCAACCTTCCCTTTTGCTAATACCACTTTTTCAGGCTTCGCATCTTCAGGAATATCAAAATAAAATATATCCTTCCCTCCAACGCCTTCTTTGCGTTGAGATGAAAAATAACCAAATAGTCCATCTAAACTTACAATTAAGGCCTCCTCAGGACCTTCGCTATTAATAGGATAACCAATATTGATGGGTTTATCCCAAACTCCTTCTTTACTTTGTTTGGTGTAAAATATATCAAAGTCGCCTGCCCCCCATCTATCATCTGTAGATTCTGAAACAAAATATAAGGTTTTACTATCTGTGTGAATGAATGGAGATTTATCACTATCTGGAGTATTAATTGGTCTTCCTATGTTTTTTGCTTTTGACCAAGTTCCATCATCCTTTTTTTCTGAAAAGTAAATATCTATTTTACCATAGCCGCCAGGTCTAGCAGAAGCAAAGTACAATGTTTTACCATCGGCAGATAAGGAAGGTTGTCCTTCCCAAGTTTGCGGCCCATTAATATTAGGTCCTAAATTTCTTAGAGGAGTCCACTCATACATCACAGTATCAAACTTAATATCATCCTCAATAATAGATTTTACGATCTTTTTATTTGTGGTATGAAAAATATCACAATTAAAATAACCGCCATTAGGAGTACATGCACAAATAAACATCTCCTTATTATTTAAAGAAATGGTAGCACCTCCATATTTTGGCCCTTCGTTGAATGGCTTTATAAGTGAAAAAGGAGTAGTGAAATTTGACTTCATATTTTCTCTTGTACTCATTTTAAACACTTGTGCATGATTAACCATTACGTCACCCTTAATGTGCTCATCATATTCACATGTAAAATACAATTGTTCGTTATCAGGTGAAATTACGGGTAATACCTCATTCTTATCTGGAGTAGATACGGAACTAATTAGCCTGGGACTAAATGGCACAGGATTAGAATAAAAATCACAGAAATAAGAAGACATTTCAAGACTTGCCTCTACATACAACTTTTGATCCGTGTAGTTAATAGCAATCTTTTTTTTATCATCAGTAGGGAAATCTAAGAATTGAGTAAAGTAATTTTTGGCCTCACAATCATTTTTCTCCATGTAAAATATTAAACTCAAATAATAAAACACATCTGCGTGATATTGAGGACAAAGTTGAGATAATTGTAAAAAATATTTTTTTGGAAAATCCATCGGGTCACCTAAACTATATCTCCTTCGAAAGGACATTTTGGCCAACTCCCACATACATGGAACACATTCCTCCTCAATTTCTAAGGCGTCTTTAAAAAACTTTACTCTCTGTTTATAGTTGTACTTTTTATAGTTTTTTCCCTTTTCATATAATTTTTTAACACTACCTGTAAGAGGTTCATCACAGATTTCATGTTGAGCATAAGGGACGAGAGACACTAAAATCAATAGTGTGGTGGTGAATAGCTTTGAAAAATATTGATTAAAGTTTTTCCATTTCATTTTCTGAATACGCAATTATACTAGCCACAGTAGCATCACCTGTAACATTTACAGTTGTTCTACACATGTCTAAAATTCTATCTACGGCAAAAATCAAACCAACTCCTTCTATGGGTATTTCAGGAAATAATCCTAATACAATAGTAAGCATAACCAACCCAGCACCAGGAACAGCAGCTGATCCAATAGAAGCCAGCGTAGCCGTCAGTAAGATAGTTAGTTGATCAGTTAATCCTAAATCTATATTAAAACACTGAGCTATAAATATCGCTGCAACTCCTTGATACAAACTAGTACCATCCATATTAATGGTAGCACCTAGTGGTAATACAAAACTTGATACTTTTTTTGACACACCTAAATGTTCCTCAACACGTTCCATAGTTAATGGAAGAGTTGCTGCACTTGAGCTAGTTGAGAAAGCTAAAAGTTGGGCAGGTGAAATAGCTTTTAAAAATCGATTAAATTTTATTTTAGCTAATTTATTAATCATTAGAGGATAAATCACAAATACCATTATAGCCAAACCGGTAATAACGGTAATACTGTATACACCAAGACCTTTCAGAATTTCAATTGCAAATGCTAGATTCCCCTCTGAAACCTGAACTAATACTCCAGCAAGAAGAGCGAAAACGCCAACAGGAGCATAGAGCATAATGATATCAACCACTTTTAGAATAATTTCATTTACACTTTCAAAAAAAGCTCTAGCTGGTGCTGATTTTTCACTTGGAATTAGAACCATGGCAACCCCGAATAATACAGCAAAAAATATGACTTGTAGCATATTTCTATTATCTGAAGAACTTTTAAAAATATTATCGGGCACTAGATCAATTAAGGGTTGGAGAGGTCCTTCATTCTTTGTAGCATTTGCCATTTCAACCTTACTCGTAGTTTTGTCACTGTATTTTTCTACCAACTTCACTCTAGTCTCACTATCGATAAATTTTCCTGGTTGAATAAGATTAACGAGTCCTAATCCTACACTAATGGCAATAACGGTAGTAATTAGGTAAAGTGAAATGGATTTGCCACCCATTTTTCCTAATGTACTTATGTTGTTCATAGATGAAATGCCTACAATAAGGGAAACTAAAACCAAAGGAACTGCAATAAGCTTTAGAGCATTAATAAAAATTTTACCGAATGGAGTTATCCAATCGGCAGTAAATGCGGTCCACCCATTTAATGTAGCTATTATACTGTAAACTAGTCCTAAGACTAAACCAATGATAATTTTCCAGTGTAGAGGAAGTGATTTTTTCTTCTTTACCATTTTGAAGTTCTATTTCTTAGTAAATGATCGACCAAAACTAGTGCAGTCATGGATTCTACTATGGGAACTGCTCTTGGCAATACACAAGGATCATGTCTACCTTGAACTTTTATTTTAATATTTTCTTTTGATTCATTTATGGTCGATTGATCAGATAAAATGGTAGCAACCGGTTTAAAAGCAATGTTGAAATAAATAGTCTCTCCGTTTGATATTCCGCCTTGAACACCACCTGAGTGATTCGTCTTAGTCATTACTTTGCCGTTCACATTTTCAAACACATCATTGTGCTCAGATCCTCTCATCTTAGTTCCTTGAAAACCCGACCCATATTCAAATCCTTTAACTGCGTTTATAGAAAGCATAGCTTTGCCTAAATCAGCATGAAGCTTATCAAATACAGGCTCACCTAATCCCGCGGGTACCCCTTTTGCAAAACAAAATATTTGACCACCTACGGTATCGCCTTTTTGTTTGGCTTCTTCTATTAAACTAATCATTTTTTCGGCTACCGTAAGATCTGGACACCTCACTACATTAGACTCAGATAATTCTCTTAAAGCATCCATTTTAGCTAAATCTGGTTCCATTTCTATGTGACCAACGCTTTTTACATAGGCTAAAATTTCAACATCATATTTTAATAGGATAAGCTTTGCAATAGCTCCTGCCACAACTCTGCATGCCGTTTCTCTAGCTGAAGACCTCCCACCCCCTCTATAATCGCGAATTCCGTATTTTTCTTGATAAGTGAAATCCGCATGTGACGGTCTAAACACGTTTTTTATATTTTCATAGTCCGCACTTTTCTTGTTGTTATTAGGTATAAAAAATCCTATTGGAGTCCCAGTTGATTTACCATTAAATATACCTGAAAGAAAGGTGACTTTATCGTCTTCTTTTCTAGAAGTAGTAACATGACTCTGACCTGGTCTTCTTCTGCTTAATTCCTTTTGAATAAAAGCTTCATCTATGTCCACACCAGCAGGACAGCCTTCAATTACTCCACCAATCATACTACCATGTGACTCCCCAAAAGTGGTTAATTTGAATATTTTACCAAAAGAATTGCCCATATAACAAAGATAAAAATCCTGTTTAGTTAGAAGAGGTAGATTTAGGAGTTAAAATCTGATTTAGAAAGGAATTTATCTCTTTCGCTTCTTTATAATTAACTACATTAAAGTAAAATCTAAACCATTCTACCCCATTTTCATCTATCTCTTCAGAAAATTTAAAGGAACTATTTAATAAAAATAATGGATGATTCATAATCTTTATTTTTAGTTCATTTATATCTGTAATTAATTCACGTTTTATCTTTCTATGTATTCTATTTAATTCTCCTTTAAAAATCTCGAATCGACCATTGTATACTTCTTTGTATTTAATTTTAACTTGTTTACCATTATTTGTGAATAGCTCGAAATAAGAAGATGAAAAGTTGGTTATTTTCCCTTGTTTATTGTTTATGACAACAAATGTATCTTCTAAAAATCCATATTGAAATGAGAAGATTATCCCAAGAAAAAAGTTTTTGAGAAAATCCCACATGAAAACCAATAAGAGTAAAATAATGGGTATTGAAAAAATTGGATTTTCACCCGCAGCATCAGAAATTTTAATCAACACAAAAACAATCCAAACAAAGTAGGTAAATACATTAAAATAAAATATGGCTCTATTCCTTATGGGTTTGCTATTTAATAATGAAGACAAAACCACTCTAAAACCATAAATAAAAGACATAATTATAATTAGCTGAAGTATGGTTTTAAATATGTAGGGAAGTACCGTCATTAAATAATATAGTTTTTATTTATAAAGAAAGTTTTTAGGTAAGGGAGAATAACCTTATTGATTTCAAAATAATCATTCAGATTTGTAATTAGGTATTGACTTTTGAGGAAGGCCAGCACCTGATTTATCCTATCTTCTCCCCAATGCTGAAAAAACAAATTGAAATCTTCTAATCTCAGTTTTTTATGCCAGTACAGTTGAAGTAAAATCTGTAAATCTTCATCACCCAACACATCTGGAAAATAGGATTCATAATTGGGATTAAGTTCTATCTCCCCACTTTCATCGTAAGAAAGGAAAGACATCCATATGGTATTTAGCCAACCAATATTTCCAGAACTTTGAGTTTCTAGTTTTTTTGCATTTACTTGAAATTTGCTGAAAGTTCCAAATTTAAATTGATCGCCTTTTAAAGTGATAGATTTACCCGAAATCTTATTTTTTTCATCCAATGCCTTTTCTATGTTATCACTTGAAAATGAAGAAGTTTGGATATAACTTATCACTTTTTCACTTAAATCTGTACATTCATTTAAGTGCGACAATAGTAACATGTTGCACTCAACAATAAATAGTACCTCAGGATATGAACTAATTAGCTTAAGTAACAGCTTAACTTTTGTTAAACCACCAGTCGTTTTTCTCCAATACAATTCAAGGTCATTTATTACAACTATAGATCCTCTTTTCAAATTTTCAAATGGAACGAATCGGTTATTTGAATCCATTAATTGAAAAGAATTGGATACCCTCTTTAATGGCAGCACTTCATTTTCGGCATGCATCGTAAAACACTGTTGCTGTTTCTGAGTTTTGATGAAGCTATTGATAAGGTATGATTTTCCAGAACTTGGATCACCGCTAACCAATACTATATTTTCATTTAATTCAATATGAGTTTGAGCAATTTGCCTTAACAATTCCAATTGTTTGTTAATAAAAGAATCATACAATTGATTAGGCTGAGCTAGTGTGTTGAATAATTGAATGTACGTCTCCGCATTTCCTTTGTTCAATGATTCATCAATTGAAACGGTTTCCATAAATTCTCTAATTCTAAATAACCTTTCTGATTTTCCAAGAACATAGTTGTTCGTGTCCTCTTTAGAAATTCGATCAAGAATTTTATTAATTCGGACAGAAAAAAGAGTCTGCCAGTTTGCAATTTTACCTGAAATAGAGTTCTCATTGTCAGCTGATTTGACCTCCCTCCTACTGCTGTTTTTAAAAATGTAATTTTCATTCAAAAATAATGAAGCTGTTTTGTTCAACTCTTCTCTTTGCACTTCAACCCTTTCTGTAAAAGAAGATAGATTGCTTTTAAATTCCTTGATTTTTTCCTTCAGTTTGTCTTTTACTTCTGTAACGAGCTTTTTGTTGTCCTGGTTTTCAAGGGTGAAAACAAGTAATTTTATATTGTTAACTAAATCCTCTGTATTGTCCTTTAACCATGTTAAATTTTCTGTTGAAATTGATTTTATTTTCAGAGCAATTTCTTTTTGATAAATAGAATTCAATGTTGAGTTTAGATAAAATGTCCTTTCAACCAAATTGGTTTGTTTCTCTAAAAAGCTACTTATAGATTCCAACGGATATAAATCAATTTCAGCAGGGAACTTTTCTACTAAGGTTCGGGTTTCCACCTTTGAAATAAGCGGTTGTATAGCTCTATTTGTATAGGCTAACGCATCTTCAAAAGAGGTAATAATTTTGGATAAATTTTTGACAGTCCTAAGGGAAGAAGCATTTATTTTGTCAATTCTAGCCTTATAATTAACTTCTAATTCTCTTTGGAAGTTATGAAATACTAAATCAATATTCGCCATGGAAAATTCATTTAATATCACATTTCCAATCTGAAAAATTTTGTGATTATGTAATATGAAAATATTTTTTCCAAACCAATAAGAAAAATCATCTATTTCATCCAGTTTTCTTCTATGTGATTTTGGACTAAATTCTTCTTCTCTATTTGAAATTAATGATCTTAGATTTCCTTTAACTACATCCGTTAAAATGGCATTAATAAGTTTAGTAACAGAAATGTCCATTTCCCCAAGAAATGACTTTATAGCCTCATCTTTAGTTTTAATTAAACTGACTTTTTTGTCTTTGGATCTGTCTTTAAACTGATTCAAGAAATTCAAATTAATTATACCAACAATATCTAAATTTGATAATAGATCTTTAGTAAAATTTGATTTACACCAATAATTAAGTAATCTTTTAAGTGGGATTTTAATTCTAATAACCTTCCCTGTATTTAGTTGGCGAAGGTATTTTTGAACTAATCCATTTTTTAATATTGAAATATTTTTTTCTTGCAAAAAATGGAGATTTAATTCAAACCAAATGTATTTATCCTGACGATTGATTAACGAAAAAATATTTTTACAATAATCGTCAATAAATACGCCCATTTTTTCTGTAATTTCTTCACTCAATTTCAAAATATACTCACTATCATATAATTGGTATATGGTATCACTTGAATGATCTTCAGAATCTAAAATTTGCTGGTAATAAACGGTTAGTTCGTCCAATGTTTCACTGAGATTTAAAGAAAGAAGTTTGTTGAATTCTATCAACTCGTTCTGTAAGATGCCTAATTTATGATCCAACTTATCATCATGACTTTTTATCAGCTCAGGTTTAGATGTGGACAAGCTCTTTACGCTGGAAGTTTTCGGCTTTACATTCTCTAAATCAGATTTTAACAACTTAATATCGTTAATTTCAAATGCAGACGAAGCTTCAATAAATAGCGCTGAACCAATTGTAGTAAAAAGTAAATTGGAAGCTTCAATAAAATCATTTTCCTTATCTTTTTCTAGAAGTGGTAAATCCATCAATATTAAATCTGCTTCGTGGCTTCTTGTTTTAATATGATCATTTATATCCTTTTGGTCAATCGTATTATCAATTACAACTACATCAGCCCTCATTCTTTTCTTATCCAACATTAGTTGAATAATTTCTTCGATTTGTTTATTTTCTTTATCAGCGTTATTTACATAATAAATCTTCAGGGTTGCACTTTTCCACCAAGCAGAATTTCGTAGAAACTTAACCATTTGTAGACCAAGTTCATTCTGCTTATTAAATTCGGTCCACCAAATGTTTATTTCTGCATATTTTCCAAAACCTCGATCTTGATCATAATCTAAAAAAAGGATATTATAATCTAAATCTTTGAGTTTATTCGTCATCTCTCCAAACCACTTTGGATCTTTTGTATTTCTAGCCCATCCCATCAAAATTGTATTTGGATCGACACCTGTAAATCCATAAGTATTGGCTATGGTTTCAATACCTTTAAAGATATTTTGACAATATAATTTTCGATGAAAAATGGTGTCATCAGCAATTTCTTCATCTTTAACAATTTGATGTGATTTTGGGAAAAGAGTAGTTGCAGAGTCTACCTCAATTAAGTCAAAATTTGATACCATTCCACCCCTACCCATAATGGATTTACTAAATTCAATTAAATGGGGTCTATTTTTAGTTCCCCCGCTAAATAATAAAATGTTAGGTTGCCAATTTCGCTTATGAACTGATTTCTTTTGCAGATTTTTCAATGCAGTTTTGACAATCGAAGTCCATACGCTAAACCACACATCCCCAGTACCTAATACTAAATCCTTTTTAGACAACCAAAACCAAAATGCCATCATCACGATTACAGCAACCAATGTTGCTGCTAGATTTAACTGAATCATTAATAAAAAAGTGGCAATGGCACCTACTAGAGATACCGCTATAGGTATTTTAAATTTGGGTCTGAAATCAGGACTAGACCACTGCTCAAGGAAGCAGGAAATATTGATGAATAAATAGGCTGCCATGTAAAACATAGCTACAAGCTCTGCAATTACATTCAATTCGCCTATTAGAATACCCATTTCTGCAATAATAAAAGTGAGAAGAAGGGCGTTTCTAGGTTCGTTATTTACACCATGACCCTTAGCAAATATTTTGGGAGTAATTAAATCTAACGACATGGCCTGCAAGATTCTTGGCCCTCCAAGAATTCCACCTAATGCAGATGATAGTGTGGCACCCCATACACCACCTAGAACCAATAGTGGGATTGCACCAAATTCAATAAGTACATTATTATTTGTTTTAAGTATTTCACTATCAATATTGTAGTAAATGAAGAAAGCTAATGTCAGGTAGACAACTAAACCTATGGTGATAGATAACATGGTCCCCCAAGGAATCGAAATCCTTGGACTCTTTAAATCTCCACTCATAGCTACACCCGCAGTAAAACCTGTAACTGCAGGAAAAAAAATACCAAATAAAACTGCAAAATTTGGTGAAGAAATTTGGTCATTACCCACAGTTAATCCTTTAGCAGATCCCAAAAAAATAGATCCTAACGAAAGAACAATCAATGCCAAAATAACGTATTGAATTTTAAGTGCAAAACTTGTACTGATATAAGCTACAGCTAACACTAGCAGTAAGGCTATTGTTCCAATTAATCTAAGCTTATTTACCGTGATCTCTCCTATTCCAAAAGCATCATTTAAAACCGGGATTAAACTTTCGGAAAAACCAATTAAATAGAGGGCAATACTCAAAGCTGTAGCGAAAAAAATAGTCAAACCAATGGCACCGCCAATTGGCAAACCCAAACTTCGAGTTAGCATATAATAAATCCCTCCCTTGTCAATTTTTTTATCCGTGGCAATTGAGGATACACTTAAACCCGTTGTAACCGATATTAAATGAGAAAAAACGATAATTAGAACTACTTGAAAGATTCCTGAAGAATATCCAACCACACTGCCTAACCTCATGTACATGATTACACCCAGTATGGTAAGTAGTGAGGGGGTTAATACACCACTAAATGTTCCAAATTTTTTTTGTACGGACATTACGTTGTCTTCATATATTGACTAAATATGCTAAAAATGAATTAATATTTTTGTGAAATAATCATATAAAATGCTAAACCACCTCAATATTTTAGAGCTTTCAAATGTACTTGCTGGACCTGCCGTGGGCATGTTTTTTTCGGAACTAGGTGCAAACGTTATTAAAATTGAAAACAAGCTGGCAGGAGGAGACATGACAAGGAAATGGAAACTGGCTAATGAAAAACACGAAGCACCTTCTGCTTACTTCTGTTCAGTGAATTATGGAAAAAAACATAAATTCTTAGACTTTAATGATCAAAAAGACAAAATTGCATTAACAGACTATATCAAGAAAAGTGATGTTGTCATTACTAACTTTAAACATGGAGATGCAAAACGTTTTCAACTTTCATATCATGATTGTAAAATCATAAATCCCAAAATTATTTATGCTCAAATTGGTGGGTTTAAATCAAATCCAAAAAGAGTAGCTTTTGATGTAGTATTACAAGCCGAAACAGGTTTTCTATCCATGTGTGGAACACAAAATGAATTTGCAAAGATGCCTGTTGCCTTAATTGATGTACTAGCCGCTCACCAAATAAAAGAAGGAATTTTAATAGCGTTACTAAAAAGAGAAAAAACAGGCAAAGGATATCATATCAAAACAACTCTTGAAGAAACTGCAATTGCTTCATTAATGAATCAGTCTTCAAATTACCTAATGGCTGAACATGAGCCTAAAAGACTAGGCACTCTACATCCAAACATAGCACCATATGGCGATATCATTACCACTATGGATGGTGACAAATTGATTTTAGCCATTGGGACAGACAAACAATTTGTTTCATTTTGTGACCTTATTAAACTAAGAGCTAGTATTGATTTTAACACCAATCAAAAAAGAGTAGCTAATCGTAATGAATTAATGAAAATTATAAATGATAAAGCAAGTATTTTAACATCAAACTGGCTGTTAGAAAATTGTCATAATAGACAAATACCTATTGGAAAAATTAAAACAGTTGGAGAAGTAATACAAGAAAAAATTGCTCAGGAAATGATCTTAGAAGAAATGGTTGATGGTTTCCAAACGAAAAGAATAAAAACTAATTCGTTTGAATTATTGAATTGATTTTAATTTCGTTAGAAATTTTGTAATCGTAGTGACCAATTTTTTGGCTTCATCTTTAGATAATTGACTACCAAAATTCAATTCATTATCGATTGTATCAAGTGTAATAACTCCCTGCCCAAGCACCCAAAAAGAATCATTAAAAGTTTTAGCATATGATTTTTTACTAAAGTCTTCTATTTTAAATTTTTTAATGTTTTCAGTAAGTACTTCATGAGCTTTTCCATAACTAAATATAGATCTTTTAAAGCTGAAACGATCAGCATCGATTTTAATATATTCCATCCCGAATTTTCTCCATAAAAACACTCTTACTATTTTATAAAAAAAATAGAACCAAAAGGCAAAAAAAGTGTACGCATACCATTGTTGTCCTTCAAAAGAGTCTGTGTATATACTTGAATATAAGATTGATACACCTGCACCTAACCAGGCCACAATCCATACTAATATCAAATTCGCTTTCCATGATTCTGTTTTTCCAGTAATTATAATGGTTAGAAAATCAGCATGTTTTTCATATGAAATTTTATCTCCAATCCACTTCATGATACAAATCTACCATTTTATAGAATTTAAATGAATTGAAACTTTATCTTTAAAATAGAGTAAACGTATTTCTTATAAATAATTGTAATTTAGGCACAGAAGTTGCTATGATTGTTCAATAATGAATTATAAATACATATTAATTTTAGTTTTTGGAGTTTCCATTCTCCGAATAAATCCAGTTATAAGTCAAACTGATAATGACTACATGGATTTACTACTATTTTATGTGGACGAGAAATTTGACATTTGTTTTAACAAGGCGATGAAATACACGCTAAAAGAAAAGACAAAAAAAGATCCACTGCCCTACTTATATGTTTCAAAAGCCAGCTTTGAAATGAGTAGAGATCATAAATACACCAATAATTACCCAAAAGCATACAAGACAGCCATATCATTTGCTGCCAAATACAGAAAAAAAGACAAAGAGTACAAATTTAAAGAGGATGCTGAAGATTATATTGATGCATTCAAGCTTGTTATCATTGAGGAAATTGAGAATTACATACTAGAAGGAACAGACGCAACTTATGGAAAAGCAACTGGATTGTGTAAAAAAACTTGTGACATGGATCCTGATGATTATGGAGCTAAACTATTGTATGCACTTCTTTGTAATTTGACCAAAAACAAATCCACTGCTAAAGAATATTTCAAAATTTGTAAACCCAAACTAGCTGAATATAAAGACAATAAGTTTAGTTTGAAATACATGACAAAATCTCAACAGTTTATTTTGAGATTTGCGCTATTGGAATATGCGAATTATTACAAGAAAAAAGATCCTTCGAAGGCGAAATCAATGCTTGAAAATGGGAAGCATTTATTTTATGATGAAAATGAATTTTCTAAGCTTAATTACAACTTAGACTTCAAGCTAGTTTACGACAACATTTAACTCTAATTGTTATTTAGAATTTCTTCAATAGAGTTGAAAATATGGTCAATGTCATTTTCTGAAATACAATAGGGAACAACAACAGGAAAAACATTTCCAAGTGGTCTCAGAATCACTCCCTTTTTAAGTAGTTTCTTATAAATTTCTTTTCCTGAATCATTAAAATAAGAAGATTTACCTCCTCTATCCACTTCAATTGCTCCAATTGCTCCTATGCACCTCGCATCTCTAACAAATTCATGCGATTTAAACCTGGAAATATGATAACTGATTCGGTTTTCGATTGTTTTAAGCTTAGGCCAAAAATCGTCTTTATGCATTAAATCAAGAGCTGCATTTGCTGAAGCACAACAAAGCGGATTACCCGTATAAGAATGACCATGTAAAAAGGTATGCTTTTGTTCATCTGAATAAAACGCATTAAAAACCAATTCATTTACAGCTGTTAGCCCCAATGGAAGAAACCCACCAGTAACTGTTTTAGACAAACACATGATGTCGGGCTTTTCATTTAAATAATCGGAGGCAAACCAACTTCCTGTTCTACCAAATCCTGTAAAAACTTCATCAGCTATGGTCAATACACCATGCTCCTTAGCTATTTCAAGTAGTTTGGATAGAGATGCTGGACTATACATATTCATTCCAGAAGCACCTTGTACAAGTGGCTCAAAAATAAAAGCACAAATGTCATCCTTTTCAATAATTGAAGTAAACGTAGAAACTACCGATTCAAAATTTTCTTTTGTTGGAAGCGGAATAAAATCAACATCAAACATAAAGTGTTCAAATGGTTCGTTAAAACCTCCACGAGCGGTTACACACATACTGCCAAAGGTATCTCCATGATAGGCACCTTCAAATGCAATGAATTTATTTCTTTTTTCCCCTTTATTAAACCAGTACTGCATACTCATTTTAATTGCTACTTCGTTTGCAGTTGAACCGTTATCAGAAAAAAATACTTTTTTAATATCATTTGGAGTGATTTCAATAATGGTCTCTGCAAGATCAACAGCAGGTTTATGCGTAAAACCACCAAATGCAACATGTTCGAGAGTATTCATTTGCTCATGTATTTTCTGAGCGATATAAGGATTACTGTGCCCATGACCATTTACCCACCAACTAGAAAAACCATCTATATATCGGTTGTTTTCTTCATCATAAACATATGCTCCTTCACCACGTGAAATGGGTAAGATATCAGATCCTTTCATTTGATCAAATGGGTGCCAGATGTACTTCTTATCTCTTTCCTTTAAAGTCATAATTAAAGAAATTTATCTAGTTTATTTTTTACGTTAAGTCCTTGTTCTTTGACCCATGTTTGATTTACATGATCCACCACTGGAATTCTAGCAATAATATTTGTTTGAGTGGTATCCTCTATTATATTTTCTGAAGATGTTACCTCATCACCAACTACCAACAAGCCTAAAATATTTAATCCAGCTGATTTCACTTTATCTATTGTTAATAGAGTGTGATTAATACTTCCAAGGTAGTTTTTAAATACAATAATGACTTTTGCTTCAAACTTAGATGCTAATTCAACTATCATGTTCCCTTTATAGTTAAGAGGCACCATGACACCACCAGCACCCTCAATGATAATTTCTTCGGACTTGGGTAATGTAAAGTCATTTAATGAAATATCCATATTTTCAAGTTTAGCTGCTTCGTGCGGTGACATGGGAGCTTTGAGTTGAAAACGCTCTGTATGAATTTTTGTTAATGGACTGTACGATTTCACCTTCATGCTATCTGAAAAATCTAAATCTCCACATTGTACAGGTTTCCAATAATCATAACCTAAACCAGCACATAAGATGGAGGAACAAACCGTTTTACCAACATTGGTATCTATGGAGGTAACAAAAATTCTCAAACCCTACTGTTTAAAATAGACAATAACAAATCAATTTCATTTTTTGTATTAAAATCATGAAAACAAATTCGTATCCTCTCCATTCCCTTTTGAACGGTTGGTGATAATATGGCTTTAACAAATAAATTATCATTCATTAATGCAGACTCTATTTTTAGCGTCTTATCAGCCGTAATTAAGCCTATTACTGCTCCATGTGGCCCAGTGATATATTGGTAATGTGAGGATAAAGAGTTTATAAAATGTGATTTTAGCTCAAAAATACTAGATGTATCTTTTTTCATCATAGTTTCGAGTTGTTTACTTAACTGTGTCACCAATTGCTTAGATGGTCCAGTAGTGTAAATAAATGATCTTGAAAAGTTAATTAAGTATTGTTTTAATGTTTTCGAGCCAACTACAAAAGCTCCAGATAGTCCTGCTGATTTACCAAGTGGGTAAATGATCGCTACACAATTAGGGTGATTAATAAATTGTTGAGCTTGACCAAGATTATTCTCACCCGTTAAACCCATACCATGCGCTTCGTCAACCATAACTCCAGCACCATATTTTTCCGCTAATTGAAAAACTTCATCCATATCAGGTGAATCACCATCCATACTATACACTGATTCGATTACAATTAGTTTTTTACCTTCAATTTTCAATAATAGTTCTTCTAATTTGGACACCTTATTGTGAGAAAAAATAACATGTTTTGCCTTGGAGAGTCTTATCCCATCTCTTAAAGAAGCGTGAATTAATTCATCACAAATTATAGTGGTTGATCTATCAGCTATGACCGGTAATACACCTATATTGGCCATATAACCTGAATTATAATATAGAGCAGATGGCGCTCCTAATTTTTTGGCGAAAAATTCCTCAAGATTTTCTAACGCTGAAAAATTTCCTGAAATAAGCCTTGATCCCGTAGCACCGGAATTTTCTGCTGTAGCAATTCCTAAAAAATCGTTTGATGATAAATCCACTAAATCACTGTAGTTTCTTAGTTTTCTAAGTAACCCCTTGGATTCTCTGTCCTTTAATTTTTGATTAAAATATGCTTGGAACACATTCATTTAAGATGTGCTATAACTTTTTTACCGAAGTTGTCTTTCTAGGAGTAAACCCATTTTTAATGGCTTTACCTTTTTCTTTTGCCAACTCGTTTCTTTCAATTTTATGTGATGGTCTAGACCATTTTATTTTTTCTGCAGATTCAGGTTTTTCCTTATAAGAATCTTTGATTTCTGGCTTATCCCCTTTTTTATAAGCTTTCATTGGGACTAATCCTAGTTTATTAAATAAATCAAGATCTCCATTGAAATCTGGATTTGGTGTAGTCAACAGTTTATCACCAGCAAATATGGAATTGGCTCCTGCCATAAAGCACAACGCTTGGCCTTCGTCACTCATCGATGTTCTTCCAGCGGAAAGTCTAACAGCTGACTCTGGCAACACAATTCTTGTAGTTGCAATCATTCTTATCATTTCCCAGATAGGAACTGGTTTTTGTTCTTCCAGTGGCGTACCTTCCACAGCAACTAATGCGTTGATTGGCACTGACTCAGGTTGAGGCTTCATTAAAGCATAAGTATATAGCATACTGATTCTGTCTTCATCAGATTCACCCATTCCAATAATCCCCCCAGAACAAACGGTTAAATTAGCTTTTCTAGCATTATCTATAGTATCTAAACGATCTTGATATCCACGAGTAGAAATAATTTCTTTATAGTATTCTTCAGATGTATCTAAATTATGGTTGTATGCATATAACCCTGCATCAGCCAATCGTTTAGCTTGATTTTCAGTAAGCATACCAAGCGTACAACACACTTCCATATCCATCTCATTCACAGATTTAACCATTTCTAATACTTGATCAAAATCATTATCGTCTTTCACATTTCTCCAAGCAGCCCCCATACAAACTCTGCTAGACCCCATGTCTTTAGCTTCTTGAGCATGTTGTTTTACTTCGTTAACACTCATTAAACTGTTCCCGTTAATGTCGGTGTGATATCTTGCTGCCTGAGGACAATAGCCACAATCTTCAGGACAACCATCTGTTTTTATAGAAACCAACTTGCTTATTTGAACTTCTCTTGAGTCATGGTATTCTCTATGGACCGTTGCTGCACGGTATAATAGTTCTAAGAGGGGTTGATGATATATTTCTGCAATTTTACTTTTAGTCCATTCCATGATAGCTGCTATTAAAACAAAACAAAAATAGAGAAGTATCGGAATAAATACCGTATAAATCCATTTCTTTAATCAAAATGTGTATTAATGTCTAGTTTTGTAATGTGAAAAACCTATTAATACTATTCATATTCTTTGCTACTTCCTTATTTGGACAAAGCCATTCGTTTAAAATTGGCATTTTAAAATACAATGGTGGAGGTGATTGGTATGCCAATCCTACTGCGCTGAAAAATTTAATTCAGTTTTGTAATACAAACTTAAAGACTAACATCCATCCTGTTTATGATGAAATTGAAGTGGGAAATTTATCTATATTTCAGTACCCATGGGTTCATTTGACAGGTCACGGAAATGTAGTTTTTAGCAATGTGGAAGCAAACAATCTAAGAAACTATTTAACGGCTGGTGGGTTTTTACATATATCCGATAATTATGGATTAGATCCCTTTATTAGAAAGGAAATGAAAAAAGTATTTCCTGATATTGATTTTGTAGAACTTCCGTTAAATCATGAAATATATAAAACACCATATACTTTTAAAAATGGGTTACCTAAAATTCATGAGCATGATGATAATTCTCCTCTAGGTCTAGGATTAATTTACAAAGGTAGATTGGTTTGTTTTTATGATTTTGAATGTGATTTAGGTGATGGTTGGGAGGACGAAGAAGTTCATAATGATAGCGAAGAAATTAGAACAAAAGCATTAAAAATGGGGGCCAATATTCTTTCCTATGCCCTTATGGGAGCTAATGAGTCTAAGTAAGGTGCTTTAAGTTAAGACCATAAAGCAATACAAATAGACCAGAAATAAATAATCCAACACCCATTTCAGCTATGGAAAACATGTTTAGTCCTTGTATAATAATGGGGATGATCACAAATCCCACTTGAGCACCTAAATAAACAAAGAAACCTCTTCTTTGAAGAAGAAACATAAAGTAAACACCAATACCTTCAATCAATAGAAAAATGAGATTCAATAAACTCTCAAACTTCAAATTATCGCTTTTAACTTGTATGTAGTTATTTATTTGATCAAAAAGGTTCTCATCTACTCCTAGTTGGGAATATAAATCACTAATCATTTCTAGGGATTGATCCAATTGTTCTTGTTGGGCTTCCATGTTGGTAAAGGAGTTCTGTATAGAACCAAATAATCCCATGAGGATATAAATTCCACTGAGAACACAAAGAACGGTCAAAAAGGAGGGGCGATTACTTCCCTGAAATGGTTCTTC
>JAYPLD010000019.1:0-27688 GCA_038129265.1 Crocinitomicaceae bacterium | reverse complement strand
TAAAAATAGGATATGGATTAAAATTTCAAAATAGATTATTTATAATTCCAACCCTTGAATCCCCCATTTTAAACCTAAAACAATGGGAAAGTGGCAAATCAACTTATGGCATTCTGAACAGTAGATACAGACCCCTGCTACTAAAAGTTAGAATCTTGTGGCTGAAACGACCCAACAGAGGTGATTGTCCACCTGTATATTTAAATTCAGAGGATAAATCAAGATATGATAGAAATTACATGCAATGATGAAAAATAACAGAAAAAAAGTTTCCGATTCCTTAGCCGTACAAACTAAAATGGTTCTTCCAAATGATACCAACCCTCTTAATACCTTGTTTGGAGGGAGATTGTTAGAGTGGATGGATGAAATAGCTAGTATTTCTGCTCACAAACATTGTGGAAGAGTGGTGGTAACGGCATCTATCAATAATGTATCTTTTGATCAGCCCATTTTTGCAGGCGAAATAGTCTCTTTACATGCAAAAGTGAGTAGAGCTTTCAATTCATCTATGGAAGTTTTTGTAGATGTTTTTGTGGAAAATCCTGATGGTAGCCGAAAAAAATGTAATGAGGCCATATATAACTTCGTAGCCATAGATCAAAACAGAAACCCAATTAGTGTACCTCCAATAGTTCCCGAGTCTCAAGAGGAAAAAAACAGATTTGATTCCGCATTAAGAAGAAAACAGCTTAGTTTAGTTTTTGCAGGGAAGCTAAAGCCTGAAGATGCCAATGAATTAAAATCAGTTTTATTCCCCAATCAATAAGTATGGAAGCTAAAAAATGTATCGAAATATTTAATCGTGCCATTAATGATTATCATGTACCTGATCATATAGATGCCAAAATCATAAACCCTTTTCAAAAAGAAAGTTTTGAGGCTATACTTTACCAAAAATGTTGGATAGACACGGTACAATGGCATATGGAAGATCTCATAAGAAATCCTAATATTGATGCGGATAAGGGAATGAGTCTTAAGAGAAGAATAGACCTATCTAATCAGGAAAGAACAGATACGGTAGAAAATTTAGACGATTACTTCTATAATGAATTCAAAGACCAAGGTCATGAGAATTCCTCATGGAATACGGAAAGTCCAGGTTGGGTGTTAGATAAGCTTTCCATACTTTGTTTAAAAATTTTTCATATGGAAGAGCAAACAAAAAGAGATGATGTAACTGAAAAACATATTGAAATTTGTCAACAAAAATTAAACGTGCTTTTACAACAACAAATAGACTTAAGTATCTCTTACCATGAACTTCTGGAAGACTATAAAAGTGGTAAAAAGGTAATTAAACTATATCGTCAGATGAAAATGTACAATGACAAAAATCTGAATCCAGAATTGTATAAAAACTCCTCTACCCGTTGAATATTTTAATCATTCGATTTTCATCTCTAGGTGATGTGATTTTAATAAGGCCAGTCCTTTCAGCATTACACAAAAAATATCCAAAGGTAAAAGTCACTATTCTCTCCAATAAAAACTTCAAAACTTTATTTGATTTCGATAATAGAATTCGATTTGTTGGGGTTGATTTTAAAAGCAAAGAAGGGAAAATTTTAAACTTAATTCGTGAGGTAGACAAGTTAAATAGAGAAAGCCAATTTGATTTCATCTATGACTTACATGATGTCATCAGAACCAAGGTTATTAGAAATTTATTTCGTTCTAACATTACTCGTGTATTTGATAAGGGACGTATCGAGAAAAAGGAACTTATTTCAAAAAGGGTAAAGGTTAAAAAATTAAAACACACCACAGTTCGATACCTTGACTGTCTGAAACAAGATTTTCCCTTAATAGACTCCAAAGATCTTCTAGATAAAATACCTCCTTCAGATCAGCCTTTGCAAAAAACTATTGGGATAGCCCCATTTTCAAAACACCTAAGCAAAACTTGGCCCTTAGAAAAATACAATGAAATAATAGCATCATTTAAAGACTTTAACTTTATCATTTTTGCATTTGGAGATCAAGAGCGAAATTTAGCTAAAGAAAAAATGAAATCAGGGAAGTTAATTGAACAAAATCTGAACTTAAATGAGCAACTTGATTTAATGAACAAGCTTTCTGTTATGATTACAATGGATAGTGCAAATATGCATTTAGCTAGCCTCTCAAATACAAAAGTGATATCCATTTGGGGCTCAACTCACCCCTGTGTAGGCTTTGGTCCACTAAACAATGGAGAATATGTAATTAAAGGATTCGAAGATGAAGAGTTGAATAGACCTCTATCTGTATTTGGCAAAGTAAATAAACAAGATTTTAAAAAATCAAAAGAAAGGCTCGAACATATTAGCTCCGTCAAAGTCATTCAAATGATAAAAAAAGCACTCAGTGATTAAGCTTCCTCTAAGGAATATGTAAAGCTTTCCATTATTTGGTTACAAAGCAATTTATTACATGCTTGATTTACTTGTTCTTTAGCACCTTCTTCATTATCAGCTTCAACAAACAATGTGATATGCTTGCCGATACGAACATTACTAATTTCGTTAAGCCCAAGATTACTCATGCTTTGAGTTACTGCTTTACCTTGTGGATCTAGAAGTGCTTCTAAAGGCATAACATCGATACTTGCTTTAAATTTCATCTATTGTAGTTATTTAAAATTGAAATAATGAAATACAAAAGTAAAATTATAGGCAATACTACAAATGGTTTTCCTAGTATTAATAAAAGTACAGTTACTAAAAATGAAGAAAATAAGATGATATACCTCCCCTTATTTGAATGATAATCGGCTGATTTAAACTTAAAAGAAACAAACTTAATTTTACTCACCATGGTGAAACTTAACAAGATTGCTCCTAAAGCATAGTGTGTAGAATAACCTAATAGTAGTGTGGGGTGATAAAGTAAATAAAGCGTAACTGAAATGACGCAAAGAGCAAATGCTGGACTTGGCAAACCTATAAAGTCATCATTTTTTTCTTCTGAAATATTAAACTTTGCAAGACGTATGGCCGCGTTCACAGGAATAACACCAAGAATAATAAACAAGTAAATTTCATCTAATCCTAAAAAAGAATTGAATTGATGGTGAACCATATTAAAAACAATAATTGCAGGAGCTAAACCAAATGTTATAAGATCCGCAAATGAATCTAGTTGTGCACCTAAAGGCGAATCTACTTTTAATAATCTAGCCATAAATCCATCAAGTAAATCAAAAAGGGCAGCAACCATAATGAGAAGTACAGATACTTTAATTTCATGCTGAAATGCAAAATAAACCGAACACCAACCACTTAATAAGTTTAAAGATGTAAATAGGTTAGGGATATGTTTTTTCATAATTATGTAAACTAAAATAAGCTAAACATCGTTTTACAGATTAGTTATAACTAAAAAATTATACTTTACTTGTCAATTAATCTTTAATTTTAAATCATGAAAAATCTATTGTTATGTATTGGAGTCATTTCCATTTTATCCTCCAAAGGACAAAATTTGAATGCCCCAAAATACAGCAATGAATTTCTAAATATAGGTATTGGCGCCAGAGCTTTAGCCATGTCTAACTCTGTTATTACATCAACCGAAGATGTAACGGCCGGATATTGGAATCCTGCAGGATTAACTCAAATTGAACAAGATCTACAAATAGGCCTCATGCACGCTGAATATTTTGCTGGTATAGCTAAATATGACTACGGAAGCATATCTAAAAATATTGATAAGAATAGTGCAGCAAGTTTTTCTTTTATCCGTTTTGGAGTAGATAACATCCCAAACACCACTGAATTAATTGATGCTCAAGGTAATGTCAATTACGATAGAATATCCTATTTCACAGCTGCTGATATGGCATTTTTATTGAGTTACGGGAGAAAAATAAACAACAATTTATCTGTGGGTGGTACTGCCAAAATTATAAACAGAAAGGCTGGAGATTTTGCTAACGCTTGGGGGTTTGGATTTGATTTTGCTGCTAAATATCAAACAGACTCATGGAAATTTGCCATAATGGGTAAAGACATCACTTCCACTTTCAATGTATGGAACTACCATCTTGATGATGAAATGATAAATACTTTCGTCTTAACAGGAAACGAGTTACCTCAAAATGGGATTGAATTAACCTTACCAAGAATCATTCTAGGAGCGAGTAAACTAGTAACATTTCCAAAAAATATTAGCCTTCTAACGGAACTAAATATAGACTTAACTACAGATGGAAACAGAAACGTTTTAATATCTGCGGATCCTATTTCGGCAGATCCCCATATTGGTTTTGAACTTAATATTAAAGATTTAATCTTTCTACGATCCGGAGTAGGAAATATTCAGACTTATACAGATAACACGAATAAAAGTGTGTATACCATTCAACCTAATATCGGATTAGGTCTAAAGATTAAGGGGGTCACCATTGAATATGCCTTAACCGATATTGGTGATGCCTCTGTTGCATTATATAGTAATATTTTTTCATTAAAATTTGACCTTAATCCGAATTAAAATAAGAGATTTTAGAACGTTATTTCTTTGTGTCATTTTTGCCTTTTCAAGCTTAGTTCCCAATGCACAACAATATGGAAATGAATGGATTAATTATGGGCAACAATATTTGTATTTTCCTGTTGTTCAAACAGGTGTCCATCAAATTAACTTTTCAACTCTAAATTCTAGTTTAAACTCTATTGGTGTTAATCTAAATCAAATTAACCATGATCAATTTCAAATCTTTGGAAAAGAAAAGGAACTCTCTTTAAAAATATATGATCAAAACAATAATGGCATCATCGACTCCAACGATCATATAGAATTTTATGCCACACAAAATGACGGATGGATTGATCATTTAGCATATGACACCATCACCGACATGCCAGACGAATATTACAGCTTATTTAACGACACTATTCATTATTATTTAACCTGGAATAATAATTTCAACAACAAAAGGACTATTGATGAATCGGACATCAATTTTAATAACTATAATTCAACTAATTTTTGTTGGAAAAATAATGTCGTAAAATTCAATTCAAATTATATATTAGGAAGACAGCAAAGCGGTTTATCCAGTCCTAAATATGAATTAGGTGAAGGATGGGCTGGACCTAGACATCAAAAAAATGGTTCATATACGGAAAATATCCCTTCCAGCAATTTCCATAGCACTGGACCAAATGCTTTTGGCAAAATTAACATCGTAACCGCAAACTCGTCTTCAGCAAATCTCAATAATGAAAATCACAACACCCAAGTGTATGCAAATAATGTTCTTATTCATGACACTTCATATTATGGTTATGCTAGCCTACACCTAAACTTCTCTATTCCAAATAATCAAATTAGCAATACTACAGCTGTAAAACATGCTATTTCGAGCATTGGTCAAGGAACAGATTATCAACACGTATCATCTATTTCGTTATGGTATCCTCATAATTTCAATTTTTCTAGTTATGATAAAATCCTTTTTGGTTTAAGTCATACTTCGGGTCAAAAACAGCGAATCACCATAACCAACATGTTAAATGGTTCATCAAATCCTAGAATGTATTTTCTGGACGATATAAACCGAACTATTCCCTTAGTAAACATTAATAATAATTGGGAAGCTGTTGTTCCTCCTCCATCATCAGACAGTGCACTAATTTTCTTATTTGACTCTTCTGATATAGAATCAATAAATACCCTCTATCCTATTAATCAAAGTGGTTATTTTACAGATTATCAATCGCTTCAAATTGATAGTGCCTACTTAGTTGTAACCCATAAAAACTTACTAAATTCTGCAAGAGCTTATGCATCATATCGTGCTGCCGACTATGATACTTTGGTTATTGATATTGAAGAACTATATCATCAATTTGGTGGTGGCATATTTAAGAATTCGATTTCACTAAAACGTTTTTTAAATCTCACTATGGACCAGTGGCCAAAATGGCCATCTCATTTGTTTTTGATTGGAAAGTCTGTTAAGCCTGCTCCCGAATCCTATGAGCCTGGATCTAGAAAGGACACGACTTCTTATGCATTAAATTTAGTTCCTACTTGGGGAATGCCCGGATCTGACAATCACTATTCCACTGATATTTATTCAGGAAGTAGGTATTATCTTATTCCAACTGGGAGGTTGAGTGCCAGTTCTAACTTAGAAGTAACTAATTATCTACAAAAGATGATAGAACTTGAAACTAATCAAGATCCAACTAGCTTATATTCTATTCCTAACAAAGAATGGCAAAAAAATGTATTGCATTTTGGTGGAGGATCGGACAGTGCAGAACAAGCATACATCAACAGTTGGTTAAACATATATAAGAATACCATTGAAGACACACTCTATGGAGGACATGTGTATACATTCAATAAAGATCCATTCTCAAATGACATCAACAACAATGACTTTCAATTTGTACAATCTAAATTAGAGGAAGGAGTTTCGATCATAACCTTTTTTGGCCACTCTGGCTCCTCCATTGGATTTAGTCAAAATATTGATGCTCCTGAAAATTGGAATAATTCAGGGAAATACCCATTAGTCCTAGGTCTTGGATGTTACACTGGCGATGTACATGGAATAGATAATTTTTCGTACGGGGAAAAAATCGTTGCCGCACCTAGTTCAGGAGCAATTGGATTTATTTCAACCAGTTCACTGGGGAAAATACCCTACATAAATAATTATGCCGAAATCTTTTACGAACAAATGAGTCCTTATTTATATGGGCGAACTATTGGTCAACAGATGGTGCAGACGGTAAGAATAATAGATAAACAAAATCAATCTTCGTATTGGAACCCTGCTTATGAATCTTGTTACAATGGTATGGCTTTACAAGGAGATCCGGCTGCTAAAACAAATTCTCACTTTAATCCAGAATTAATTTTAGATGAAACAAGAACATGGTTTACACCAGAACAAATTGATTTATCTGTTGATTCATTTGATCTAAATGTAGTCATCACTAATGTAGGTAAAGCATTTAATGATTCTATAAGATTAGAAATACAGCAGTTTTATCCTGACATGACAGACACATTATATTCAAAGGATATAAGGGGGATAAAATTTAGAGACACTGTAGTTTTTCGATTGCCTTTAAAACCCGAAAAAAGCATTGGAATAAATGATTTCCGAATTAGTGTTGATCTCCCAATTTCAGTTATTAATGAGCAATTTGATGATTTCAACAATAACGAAATTTATAAAAGCACCATTATTTCAACCAATTCATTAATACCTATTTGGCCATATGAATATAGTATAGTAGGCGATGATAGTATAACTTTAAAAGGATCAACGATGGATCCTTTCGAATTAGAAAAAAGATATTTTTTTCAGATTGATACATCAAGATTTTATGATTCCCCTTTTTTAAAGGAACAAGATGTAATTTCAGTTGGAGGAGTAGTTGAGGCAAGTCCATTAAATTGGATTAATTCAAATACGGGATTACAAGAACCATTGACCTTAAATGATAGTAATGTCTATTTTTGGAGATGTGCAGTAGACAGTAGCGTTCTTGCGTGGGAAGAAAGATCATTTCAATACATTCCCAATAAGTGGGGCTGGAGTCAAGCTCATTTCCATCAATTTACCGATAATTCTTATACAAATATCCTGATTGACTCTAGTGCAAGAACATGGAATTTTCACCCAACTAATTCGACTATTATGGTGGATAGTTATGTGAATTTCACCACCGGTGCTCAATGGCAAGGCACCTCATGGAGATTGGGTGGAGATTTAATGGATTATGGAGGCTGGCTATGGCCAAGTATCATAGTAGGTGTAGTCGATAAAAGCAGTTTACAACCTTGGTGTGTAGAATCTAGCAATGGAATAGATTGTGAAGATTGTCATAGTTATCATTGTGTTGGACAATTTAATGGTCAAACTTCCGTCTGTCCAACAGCAAACTCTAACTTGGGGCGAAATAGGTGCCATAAGTATTTTATTTTTCATTATCGATACGCAGATGAATTAGATTCACTTGCAAACTTTTTAACTAATTACATTCCTGACTCAAACTACATTGTAGCCTATTCTTACATCCCTGATAATTTTTCTGCACCTGCCCAACTTTACGATCAATGGCCAACCAGTTTATTCAATGCTTTTAGCTCTTTAGGAGCAACAGGATTTCAACCTGGAATGTCGGATGACGGTTTTGTTTTTTTTACAAAAAAAGGGGATTTGAGTTCTACTATTGAAATTCATACCACAGATACACTTTCTGGAAGTTCGGCTGATGTAGTTGAACACTTATCTTCACAACAAGATATTATAGGCAGAAATGGAGTGGGTTGGATGAAAACAAATACCATTGGACCAGCAAAAAACTGGAATGCTTTACACTGGCAACATCAAAATGTAGATCAAAACAATACGGATTCATTATCACTATCCATCTACGGAGTAAACAATTTCAACAGTCAAGTACATATTTTGGATACTATTTTTCCATCCAAAGATTCCATACTAAGTTTAGATGCTATTATTGACCCCTCGCAATTTCATTCTCTGAAATTTGAATTATATTATTTTGACAGTATAAACGGGACCCCAGCTAAGATGAAAAATTGGTTGGTTATGTACGACCCAGCTCCAGAGCTGGCCCTCAATCCTAAAAAAGGATTTTATTCTTCCTTTGATTCGCCAATACAACAGGGAGAAGTTGGAGAATTTGCAATAGCTATAGAAAATGTTTCTCCATTTGATATGGATAGCTTGTTGACAAGATACTCTACGTATAACGAAAATTACACTTACACTAACATAGATTATCCAAGGTCTGATTCTCTAAAAAAGCACCATTTACTATTGGACACCATTTCATTTAATACTACCAATAGAGATAATCAAAATTATTTTTTGACTAATTCTAATCCTAGGATAAATGGATCTATTCAAGATCAATTGGAACAATATTATTTTAACAATATTGCTATAAATCCATTTACTGTAGAATCTGATAAAACCAATCCTTTATTGGATGTAACTTTTGACGGTATCCACATTATGAATCAAGACATCATAAATAGTGAGCCGGAAATTCTCATTACGCTGAAAGACGAAAATACCATACTGATGTTAAATGAAGATAGTGATACTAATAATATACAGGTCTATTTGATGGCACCTAACCAAAATACATGGACTAGAGTTCCATACCAACACCAACAACAAATCATCTTAAACTACGAGTTAGCAGACGATCAAAATCCTTTTAAAATAGTTTACAATCCCATTTTTAGTGAGGATGGAATCTATAAGTTAAAGGTACAAGGAAGAGATAAAAGCGGCAACATTAGCGGAGATAGCGAATATGAAATTAGCTTTGAGGTAGTTACTAGATCCACTATTACTAATGTATTTAACTATCCCAATCCTTTTTCCACTAAAACCTATTTTATATATACGCTGACTGGAAGCACAATACCAGATGAACTGAATTTAACGATTCTAACCGTAACTGGAAAAGTAGTAAAACAGATTAACTTACTTGAAAATGAATCCATCCGAATTGGTCATAATAAAACACAATATTACTGGGATGGCAGAGATGAATTTGGAGATTTACTTGCCAATGGGGTTTATTTGTACAAAGTAGATGCCAAAATAAATGGAATTCCTATCGAGCAAAGAAAAACAAGTGCAGATAAAAGTTTCAAAAAGAATTTTGGAAAAATGTATTTGCTTAGATAACAAAACATTAATGGATTTTTTGAAACGATATCCTGAAATTTTAATCAGTTTAATTTGTATTATCTGCTATCTCCCATTTGCCAATATTGGTTTTTTATCTGATGATTTTACTTTTCTGCATCATTATCAGAGTGAAGGTTGGGGTATGATTTCATCCAATTTTTATGATGCATTTTTTATCCCTGTTACTCATCTTATCCAACTCATACTTTTAGATCTTTTTAATCAAAATGCGTTTTTAATTCACATAACCCAAATCATTCTTCATTTGTACATCGCTATTCTCATTTACCGAATAGCACTTGAAAATTTAAACTTTAAGTCCTACAGTGCCATACTTTCTAGTATTTTTTTCATCTTAATTCCCTATCAATCAGAAGCTATATTTTGGTTTTCTTCCATTGGGTATCAATGTTGTCTTGTATTTACACTTCTTGCTATAAGATCGTATTTTAAAAATCAACTACTGAGTTATTGTCTTTTCTTTATTTTTTCTATACTCAGCAAAGAAATTGGATATACTACCCCCCTATTTATATATGGCTTTTCGTATTTTAAAATGCAGAAGAATACAAATCTTTACCTATTTTATTCGTTCTTAATTGTAATTCTATCGCTAATAATAAGGTATCTTGTTTTAGGAGAATTAGTGGGAGGTTACGGAGAAATTACACACTTAAACTTTCAATTAACTTCTTTACTAAAAGTAATAGGAGGTTATTTTATCAAGTTTTTTTCATTTTCAAGATATGCTCCCTCAACAGGAATTCTTATACTACAATGCTTAATAATAATTTCAATTTTGACTCCAATTATTTTACACCATATTAAAAATCAAGAATTTAAAAAGATGGGATTATGGTTATTTATTTTTTGTGTCTGCATTTTACCCGTCATCAATTTAGAAATAACCTCAATTAAAATGATTCAATCTGATCGATATGGGTATTTTGCTTCTGTTCCAATCGTGCTGTTGTATGGAAGTGCTGTTTCTTTTTTGAAAAACAAAATGAAGATGGCAATCACCGTATTATCTGTTTCAACATTCTTTTTCATGTCCATTCTAAATAATCAAAAATGGATTGGGGCATCATCGCTAGCTGAAAACTATTTGTCAGAATTGTCAAAAGTCTTAAGCAATGAAAAAAAAGTTTTTCTAGTAAACGTCCCCGATAATTTTAAAGGTGTTTATGTATTGAGAAATGGGGTAAATGACTATTTATCTATGAAAAACATTGAAACAGATATCGATATTTGGAAGTTTCAAAACTTTAACCAGCTAAATGGGGGTATACAATTTCAACATAATACCTTAAAGGAATTTAATGCTGCCACCTACTTTGAAAAGTCTACTTCAAATTTATCCAACATTATTTCAAATTGCGATTTAATTCTCTGCTACAACAATTTTACATTTAATAAAGTAGATAAATTAACTTTTGCATTAAACTAAAATTCAAATTTTGCTCATAGATACGCACACCCATATTTATTTAAAGGAATTTAACGATGATAGAAGTACCGTAATTGAAAAGTGTTTGTCAAATGGTATAAACAAATTATTACTCCCAAACATTGACACTTCAACCATAGACTCTCTGCATAATACATGTGATCAATATTCTTGCTGCATACCTATGATGGGGTTACACCCATGCTCAGTTAAAGAAGATTTTGAAAATGAATTAAACTCCATTAAAACCTATTTATTTAGTGGAAACTATGTTGCGGTTGGTGAAATAGGAATTGATCTATATTGGGATAAAACCACGTTAGCCATACAAAAGAAAGCTTTTGAAGAACAAATTAACTGGGCTAAAGAGCTCAAGCTTCCCATTGTGATACATGCACGTGAATCCTATGAAGAAATTTTTGAAGTGCTAGACAAGAATCATGATTCATCTTTGTCCGGTGTTTTTCATTGTTTTACAGGGAATTTAAAACAAGCTGAAAAAATCATCGACTATGGAAATTTCAAAATGGGCATAGGTGGTGTGGTTACTTTTAAAAATGGCGGCCTCGATAAAACGCTTGAACATATTGAATTAAAACATCTCATGCTAGAAACAGATTCCCCGTATTTATCTCCAACTCCTTACAGAGGAAAAAGAAATGAAAGCTCTTATCTAAAACTAATTGCAGAAAAATTAGCAATAATTTATAATTGTACTTTTGAAGAAATTGCTGAAATAACAACAAAAAATGCTAAAATGCTTTTTAAAATGGATTAGTGTAATCCTCCCTTTGCTGTTACATGAAATAAGTTATGGCAACAACAGCCCTATTCCATTTGATCTGGAAAACGTAGAAATAAGTATCATCACATGTGATCCAGGATCTGAAGTTTACAGCTTATTTGGTCATAGCGCTCTAAGAATAAATCATGTTGAATCCGATGAAGATATTGTAGTCAATTGGGGGATTTTTGAGTATTACGAAGATCAATTCAAATTTGGATATGATTTTGCTAAAGGTAGATTAAACTACTATATGGGAATTCAAAATACAGTAAATTTTCTAAGGGAGTACAGCTACTATAATAGAGGCGTTAGAGAGCAAATTTTAAACTTAACCACCCGTGAAAAAAAAGAAATCATAGAATTCATCTCTATTAATAATTTACCTGAAAATAGAAATTACCGATATGAATTTTTTTACGACAATTGCTCTACAAGAGTCAGAGATCTATTGAGCTCCATTTTTAATAGGAGTATCAATTGGGGTAATCATCCTTCCAAAAACAAATTTACTTTTCGAGAATTAATACATCAAAATCTAGCGCCCCAGCCTTGGTTGATGCTAGGGATCGATCTAGTATTAGGAAAACGAATTGATCAACTGGTAAATAATAAAAATTTGATGTTTCTCCCCGCCTATCTAGAAGCCATTTTAGATTCCACCAAAATCACTACTGTAGATCAATCCAAAACATTGATTTCAGATAAAAAAGTATTAATCCCATCAAATGAAGATAAAAGTCCAGACGTTTCAAGCATAGCCATATATGGCTGGACCATCCTCATGATTACGTTACTTCTTCTCTTTTTGAAAAGTGACCGCTTATTTAACATCTGGTCTTGTATACTATTGACTTTTTTGAGTTTACTTGGAATATTGCTTTGCTTTATGTGGTTTGGGACGGATCACCAAGCCACTAAATACAACTCTAATGTTTTGTGGGCCAATCCCTCTTATCTTTTTTTAGTCTGGGTCATCATTTTTAAAAAATGGAATAAATTTTCATTAGTTTTTATTTACATAATAGGAATTGGATTACTGACTACCATACTTTTTTGGTTTGGTATGGTGCAAGAATTTAACCCCACTATAAAACCTATCATTATTTCTTTGGCTTTGGTCTTTTACTATTATTTTAGGAAAAATAAATTTGTTATTTATAATGAAAACAGTTGATTCCTAATTCATGCATTATGATTAATTTAGTAATCCTTTAGAAAGATATATGGAAAAATACAATGTAATAGTTATTGGATCAGGACCTGGAGGTTATGTAGCAGCAATCCGATGTGCACAATTGGGTTTAAAAACAGCTATAATTGAAAAGTACAATACTTTAGGAGGCACCTGTTTAAATGTGGGTTGTATACCATCAAAAGCCCTGTTAGATTCTAGTGAGCATTTTCACACGGCATTACACGATTTTGAAAAACATGGAATTGACATCAGTAAACCCAAGGTTAACCTTCCTAACATGATGGCCAGAAAAGATGAGGTCATAAAGCAAACATGTGATGGCGTTAACTTTTTAATGGATAAGAATAACATCACGGTTTACAACGGATTAGGTTCATTTGTAGATGAAAATACCATTTCCATTGAAGGAGATGAAAAAACTGTAATCAGTGGTGATAACATCATCATTGCAACTGGGTCAAAGCCAAATTATTTCCCGGGAATGGAACCGGACAAACAGAGAATTATTACCTCTACTGAGGCATTAAGCTTAAAAGAAGTCCCTAAACATATGATTGTTATTGGTGGAGGTGTAATAGGCCTTGAATTAGGCTCCGTTTATGGCAGGTTAGGCTCTGAGGTAACTGTTATTGAATTTCAGGATGGATTAATCCCCACTATGGATAAAACGCTTGGAAAAGAGCTAATGAAAATCCTCAAAAAAGAAGGCTTCAAATTTTTATTTAATCATGCTGTTCAAGAAGTTTCTTCCACTAAAGATGGAGTATCTTTAAAAGTGAAAAACAAAAAAGATGAAATAATCACCGTTGAAGGAGATTACTGTTTAGTAGCTGTGGGTAGAAAGCCATATACGGAAGGACTAGGGCTTGAAAACACGAGTATTGAAACGGACAAAGCTGGGAGAATAGTGACCAATGAACACCTTCAAACTGCTTCAAGTCATATTTTTGCCATTGGTGACGTTGTAAAAGGGGCTATGCTCGCTCACAAGGCAGAAGAAGAAGGAGTTTATGTAGCTGAAATGATAGCGAACCAAAAGCCACACTTAGATTATAACTTGGTCCCAGGAGTAGTTTACACATGGCCCGAGGTAGCTGCCGTAGGTAAGACGGAAGAACAACTAAAAGAAATGGGAGCAGATTATAAGGTTGGTCAATTCCCGATTAGAGCGTTAGGTAGAGCTAGAGCATCAATGGATATTCAAGGTTTGATTAAAATTATTTCTGATAGCAACACCGATGAAGTTCTAGGCGTTCATATGATTGCACCTAGGGCTGCAGATTTAATTATGGAAGCGGTAGTGGCTATGGAATATAGAGCAAGTGCTGAAGATATTGCACGAATATGTCATCCACACCCAACCTATAGTGAAGCAGTCAAGGAAGCTGCCTTATCTGCTACAGAAAGTAGACCACTTCACATTTAATATGAGCAAAAAAACTGGGGTTTTAATCGTAAACTTAGGTACGCCAGATAGTCCTTCAACTTCTGATGTTAAAAGGTACTTGTCTGAGTTTCTAAATGATCCAAGGGTTATTGATATTAATCCTGTTGGAAGAAAGGTGCTTGTGAACGGAATTATTGTTCCCACTAGAGGCCCAAAATCTGCTAAAGAATATAAAAAGTTATTTAAAATTGGTAATGGAGCTTCACCTTTATTGACCTACGGAAAAAACCTATTGAAATTAGTAAGGGAGATTGGGCATAAACAATTTGATGTAGAATTAGCCATGAGGTATGGTAATCCAAGCATGGATTCCGTATTAGAGAAAATGCGCTTAGCAAATTATGATCAACTAATTATTTTCCCATTATATCCCCAATATGCATCTGCTACTACGGGATCTATTGTTGAAAAAGCATTTAAAATAATATCTAAATGGTGGGTGATTCCAGAAATTAAAGTGATTGGGCAATTTTATGATGATTACCGATATCTGGCTTGTGTTAAAAAAGTAGCATCATCATTTGATATGAGCGAATATGATCATGTACTTTTTTCATATCACGGAGTACCTGAGAGACATGTAAATAAAGTATATCTGGATGGAACTCCATGTAAAGATCATCATTGCGAACAAGAAATCAACAGTGACAATAAAATGTGCTATAAAGCAACTTGCTATGCAACAACTGCTCACTTATCTAAGATGCTTAACCTCTCGGAGGATAAATTCACAACTACCTTTCAATCTAGGCTTGGTAGAGATCCATGGTTAGAACCATACACGGATCAAACTGTGGAGCAACTAGCCAAAAAAGGAGTGAAAAAAATGCTAGTATTCTCTCCAGCATTTGTAGCAGATTGCTTGGAAACCATTCTAGAGATTTCAGAAGAAAACCAAGAAATATTCATAGAAAATGGTGGAGAAAAATTAGACTTAGTTCCCGCTCTTAATGATAGTGAAGATTGGGCTAAATGTGTCGTTAAGATAATCCAAGACTATATTTAGCCTTGGAAGTAGTAATTGGAGAGGATTATTTCAAAGGAATTCATGATCAGTGGGTTTCAAAAGAAAACAAAGAGCCATTTGAGGATCTTGATGAATTTCTAACTCAGAACTCTGGAAAACACATTCTAATTTTTATAACCTATGATGTGAAAAATCACATTGAAGATCTCCAGACTAATCATAAAAATGACATTGAATTTCCTTTAATTCATTGTATTGTTCCCAAGGAAAAATATCCTTTCAAGGGGTTTAAATCCGAAAAAAAACCAAGTGATCATCATATTCAATTTAAACCTAAAACTTCAAAAAAGAACTACTTAGAAACTATAGGAAAGATTAAAAACCATATTCAAAAAGGAGATTTTTATGAAGCTAACTACTGTTACGAATGGATTGCCGATGTTGAAAATTTTAATGCTAAAAATATTTTTGAGAAATTATCAAACCTAACACAAGCTCCGTATAAAGTATATGCTGATTTAAAGGATCATTACGTATTAAGCGCAAGTCCAGAACTTTTTCTAAAAAAGAGGGGGAATCAACTATTTTCTAGTCCTATCAAAGGAACACGAAAAAGAATGGCTGATGAATCTAGTGATAATCAGATTAAAAAAGAGCTTCAAGAAAGTACGAAAGAAAGAGCAGAAAATATCATGATTGTTGACTTAGTCAGAAATGATTTAAGTAAAATTGCTAAGCGAGATTCTGTAAAAGTGGAAGAGCTTTGTGAAGTTTACACGTTTAAAAATATACACCAGATGATTTCAACCATTTCATGTGAAATGAAAAAAAATGTATCTTTTAGTGATATCATAAAAGCTACATTCCCAATGGGATCAATGACTGGTGCGCCTAAACTAAGAGTAATGGAACTAATGGATCAATATGAACCGTCTAGAAGAGGACTATACTCTGGATCTATCGGGTTAATTAAACCAAATGGCGATTTTGATCTTAATGTGGTAATTAGAACTTTAATTTATAATAAAACAAAACAGCTCTTATCATTTCATGTAGGTGGTGCTATAACTATTCAAAGTTCAGCTGAAGAAGAATATGAAGAAACATTAACAAAAGCAGCTTCTCTTTTTAAAGCATGTGAAAATGATTGATTATCAAAATACGTTGTTAGCCTTTTTACAAGAAAATGAAATTGCTAGTAGTGAAACCTTTTTAATGGGGATTTCCGGAGGGGTAGACTCTATGAGTTTATTACACCTTTTTCAAACTTGTGGTTTAAAAGTGATTGCAGCACATGTAAATTATCAACTTAGAAAAGAGGAAAGCGACTTAGACGAAAAATTAGTCTTAGACTATTGCCATGCAAATCATATCGAATTATTTACAAAAAGAGTAGAAATAAATAAGAACGTTCAAGTTGAAGCTAGAGAAATTCGTTACACTTATTTCCACCAACTAGCCAATCAGAAAAATTGTAATTATATCGTAACCGCTCACCATCAAAATGATGATCATGAAACCTTTCTTTTACATTTAATAAGAGGAAGCGGAATGAAAGGGTTGAAAGGTATTCCAAAAAAAAGATCCATTATCATTAGACCTGGAATGTGCTTTAGCAAAAAACAATTATTGGACTATGCAAAATTAAACCAAGTACCCTACAGAGAGGACCAATCCAATCATGAAGTTAAATATGATAGAAATTTTTTAAGAAACAATGTGCTAAACCCTATTTACAAAAGGTTTGGTAAAGCTGAAACAGGAATAACACAATCCATACGATATTTAAAAAAAGATTACACCCTTTTAGAAGAGTTAATTAATGAGAAATTAGAAAGGCATATTAAATATGACAATAAGAATATAAAAATCAACTATGATAAATCCATAAACCCGCTGTGTTATATTCATTATTTAAAGGAATTTGGATTTAATCATGATCAAGCTGAAAGCTGGGTGTCAAACCCCAAACAGTCCGGGAAGATCATGGTCGCTAAGGAGTTTCAAATAACACAGGATAGAAATATTTGGATCATTAGTAAGCGGTTTGAAAAAAAAGAAATAAAAGTTGAAATTTCAAATCATTGCAAAATGATTAAAGAACCATTAGGATTATCATTTCACAATTCAGAAGATATCCCTAAAGAATACACAAATACAAATAATGTAGTTTTTTTTGATGCAGATAAATTATCTTTTCCTTTAACCGTTAGACCTTGGAAAAATGGAGATAAAATAAGACCATTAGGGATGAAAGGATCAAAAAAGATCAGTGATATTTTAATTGATAAAAAAATACCCTTAATTGATAAAGAAAAAACCTTTGTAGTCACTTCAAATGGACATATAATTTGGCTTATCGGATATACTATGAACGACCAATTCAAAATAAATAATACGACTAAGAGGGTATATAAAATTGAACGTATTTCAAGTTAGTTACACATAAAATCTTGCATTTTTAATGGATTTTTTGTAATTTTTACTAATCTAAATTCATTTTATACTTATGACCATTGCACCCACTCTCATAGAAAAAGAAAATGTTGTTGATTTATTATTTCCGAACATTCCCCTAGAAAAATCCAAAGCTGACATGAATAAGCTTATTCAAAAGTTAAGAAGATCTATGGTTTTAGGTAATATCCACAGAACAAAAATGAGAATACTATTTGAGGATAGTGAAGGCTTAAAAGAAGTCAGAACAACGATATGGGCAGTAGGTGATAAAAATATTGTACTAAAAAAAGGTGTTGTTATTCCCATTAACAGAGTAGTAGACGTAATTCTTTAACAATTGCTGATATTCATCATGTAATTCTTGCTTCAAGAAAATTTACTTGTAAATTTGACTATAATTTGAAACGTTTATTTTGAAGAATATTCTTATATTTTTTTCTTTCACCTTCACATTTATTTTTGCTTCAACCACAATTGCTCAAAATAGTAATGACTCCTTAGTCAATAGTAAAAAGCTTGTTAAGGAAGACCCTAGAGATAAGGTTAAATACAGCTTATCTTTGGAGCAAAATGGTTGTGAAGCATTTGTTGTCGCTAATATCAAAATTATAGAAGGGTGGCATATAAATGGAGCCAATCTACCAATTGATTGTTATTCATTGCCAACTGAAATCATATTAGCTCAAGACACGTTGCTTTTTGAAGATTCTGATTCTATAATAGAACCAGCATATGAAGAAATTTATGATAAAGTAGCAAAAGAAATGTTGTACTTGCATGATAGTGCTATCACCATGAAAAAGAAAATAACCCTTTTATCGGACAGCAACTTTGTACTAAAGGGCACATTTACTTTCCAAACATGTGATGATGTCCATTGTCTACCCCCATTTTCAGATGAATTCACTTTGGAAATATCTGGTTGCAGTCAAAAATCTGGTGCCAGTGAAGATAATTCTAACGAAATAATGATTATCATTTTTGGATTAATATCATTACTAATTATTTCTACCCTAATTCTTAGAAAAAGAAAAGCATGAGATTACAAAGGAAATTATATTCTTTTTTAACGGTCATTTTTACCTTACTAGTTACCGTTAGTTGGGCAGAAGATCCAGTAACGTGGAGTGTAAAATCCAATAAATTGGGTAACCAAGAATATGAAGTTACCATTACAGCCAATTTGGAAAGCGGATGGCATTTATATTCTCAATTTTTAAAAAGTGATGAGGGTCCTTTATCTACCTATATCACCTACAATTTAAATGGAGTTTTTGAAACCATAGGGCTAACAAAAGAAGTAAACATTGAAAACAAATATGACCCTGTTTGGGATATGGAAATTAGTTTCTTTAGTCACATTGCTGTATTTAAGCAAAAAATAAAGTCATTAAATCCAGACTCATTGGTCTTTACTGGAAACGTCAATTACATGATATGTGATGAAACACAATGTTTACCACCAGACGACTACTCTTTTACAGTGGATCTTAGCAAAGGACAATCCATAAAAAAAGAAGTAGTTTACAAAACGGATAGTTCAACATTAGCCATCATACCTAAATTAGAAAATTTTGATTTAAACGCTCCTATCATTGACTCATGTGGTGAAACAGAAGAAAGTAATAAAAGTTTTTGGACACTCTTGTTATTGGGTTTTTTTGGCGGGTTAATTTCTCTTTTCACCCCTTGCGTATTTCCAATGGTTCCGTTAACAGTTAGTTTTTTCACTAAGGGCGGTCAAGAAAAAGGTTCGGGAATTGGGAAAGCACTCCTTTATGGTTTTTCCATTATTTTGGTGTATGTTTCTTTAAGTCTCCCTTTCTACTTTCAAGGTACTGACCCTGAAGTACTGAATAAAATATCATCAAGTGCCCTTTTAAATGTGATATTCTTTGTCATATTCCTAGTATTCGCATTTTCTTTCTTTGGATATTATGAGCTCACATTACCTACCAGTTGGGCTAATAAAGCGGATAAAGCTGCTGACATTGGAGGAGTAATCGGGGTTATGTTTATGGCCCTTGTGTTAGCCATTGTTTCATTCTCATGCACTGGACCTCTTTTGGGTTCTGTTTTAGCTGGATCACTAGATAAAGGGCCTGTCCCCATTACGATGGCGATGTTAGGTTTTGGAGTCGGACTAGGACTCCCATTTACCCTTTTTGCTGCTTTTCCTTCTATAATGAAGTCTTTACCCCAATCGGGTGGGTGGTTAAACTCAGTTAAAGTTGTTTTAGGGTTTGCTGAATTAGCTCTTGCATTTAAGTTTTTATCCACTGCTGACTTGGTTGAACATTGGGGCTTTTTAAAATATGAAGCATTTCTCATTATCTGGATCGTATGTGCGATAGGAACTGCACTATATTTATTTGGATGGATTAAGTTCCCTCACGATAGCCCTATTCAAAAACTAAAACCAACACGAATTGTATTTGCTTTAACTTTTGCCGTTCTTGGAATTTATTTTGCATTGGGATTTAGAGTAAATGAAAATACAAACACATATAGCTCACTGAATCTTTTAAGTGGAGTTGCCCCCCCAGTTTCATACAGTTGGTTTCACCCTAGTGAATGTCCAAACGGGTTGAACTGTTTTCATGACTTTGAAACAGCAATAATCCAAGGAAAAGAAGAAAACAAACCTCTACTAGTAGATTTTACAGGTCATGCCTGTACTAATTGCAGGAGAATGGAAGATAACGTTTGGAGCAAACAGGAAGTTTTTGATATTATCGATGATGAATATATTTTGGTGTCTTTATATGTAGATGATCGTAAAGAATTACCAAAAGAGCTACAAGGTGAAATTACAATTGTAATGAATGATGGTACCAAAAAACAAAAGAAAATTAAAACCGTTGGTGACAAATGGGCTACCTTCGAAGCAAATGTTTTTCAGAAAGTATCTCAACCATTTTATGTACTGATTAGCCCCGATGGAAATCTGCTCAATCACCCTGTTAGTTATACGCCTAATGCTCAAGATTATGCTGATTGGCTAAACTGCGGTATCGATGCGTGGAACCAATTAAATCAAACCTCATCTCTATAAATAAAGCACCTTTTTATCTTATTTTTCTGTATTTAATTTTTATTACAGGAAATGCTTTTTGTCAGGACAAGGTTTCATGGGAAATCTCTTATAATAAATTAAAAAGCGAAATTCACTTTAAAGCAAAAATTGAGAAGGGATGGCATCTTTATGCCATATATGTACCCTTCCCTGAAGATGGCCCACTTCCAACCTCCATTCAATTCCACAAAAACAAAGGAGTAACATTAAAAGACTCTCTAATTCAGGACAGCCCTATTATTACATATGATAAAAATTTCGGCTTGGATTTAGCTTATTATGAAGATTCAACTACATTCAAACAGCCTGTATCTCTGAATAAAAATAAAGGATATCTGAATGGATCTATTGACTACATGACTTGTAATGATAAAATGTGTATCCCAAGTCAATATCCTTTTGAAATTAAAATTAATCGTCCAAATTAGGGGCTAACCATTTTAACATAACCGATTCATCTACGGCTTTACGCTTAGCCAAATCAATTACCTGATCTTTTTTTATCTTTCCTAAACCAAAGTACTTAGCATCTGGATGAGCAAAATACCAACCTGAAACAGAAGAAGCTGGGTACATGGCTAACGATTCTGTTAAAGTAACACCAATATTTTCTTCCGCATTTAACAGCTTAAATATAGTTTGCTTTTCGGTATGATCAGGACAAGCGGGATAGCCTGGAGCAGGTCGAATACCGCTGTATTTTTCTCTTATCAGTTCATCATTATTAAATGATTCGTTAGAAGCGTATCCCCAAAGCTCTTTTCTTACTTTTTCATGTAAATATTCAGTAGCTGCTTCGGCAATTCTATCCGCTATTGCCTTTATCATTATAGCGTTGTAATCATCTAAGTCCTCTTCATATTGTTTCGCAATATCTGCTACATTTTTACCAGCAGAAACCACAAATGCACCTAAATAATCTGTAGCGTTATCAGATTTAGGACGAATAAAATCACATAATGCCATATTTTTTGCTTTCACTGATTTTGAGGTCTGTTGCCTTAACGTATGAGATTTAGCAATTGGGTCTCCTTGTTCATTTATTAAGTGGATATCATCATGTTGATCACTGTAGGCTTGCCAGAATCCATAAACAACGTCTACTTGGATCAAATTTTCTTCTAGTACATTTGATAACATTTTTAGGGCATCATCGTATAATTTTTGAGCCTCCTGACCTACAATCTCATCTTTTAATATATTGGGGAATCTGCCGTGAAGTTCCCAAGTTTGAAAAAAAGGTGTCCAATCTATGTAAGGGATAATATCTTTCAATGGCAAATTATACCACACATGTGAACCCATTTTTTTGGGCTTGATGGGGTTATATTCACTCCAGTTGATTTGGAATTTGTTTTTTCTAGCCTGATCAATGGTCAAAAATGATTTTTGACTCTTCTTCTTTAAATGATACTCTCTTAGTGTTTGATATTCAGTTTTTGTTTTTGCTAAGAAATCCTCCTTGCCATTACCTAATAGACTCCCTGCAACCGTTACAGATCTAGATGCATCCAAAACGTGAATGGCCTGAGAAGATGGTAATGCTTGTTCTATTTTAACAGCCGTATGAACTCTTGATGTAGTAGCTCCTCCAATTAATAATGGAACTCGTATTTCATTTTTTTCCATTTCCTTTGCTACATCAATCATTTCATCTAAAGAAGGTGTGATCAGTCCACTCAACCCTATGATATCAACCTTATGCTTTTTGGCCTCCTCAATAATTTTGTAGGCAGGAACCATTACTCCTAAATCAATGATTTCATAATTATTACACCCCAAAACAACGCCTACAATATTTTTACCTATATCATGAACATCTCCTTTTACCGTTGCCAGTAGAATTTTCCCTTTTGACTTTTGAGCTGTTTTCTCTGCCTCTATAAAAGGAGTTAAGTAGGCCACTGCTTTCTTCATGACTCTTGCGGATTTGACTACTTGTGGTAAGAACATTTTACCTTCTCCAAATAAATCTCCCACGGTGTTCATTCCATTCATTAATGGACCCTCAATTACTTCTATCGGTCTATTAACTGACTGTCTTACTTCTTCCACGTCATCTTCAATAAACTCCGTAATCCCCTTAATTAAGGCATATTCTAATCTATCTTCAACCGCATTATCTCTCCATGCTAATACTTTTTCATTACTGCCTTTACTATCCTGAGACAGCGTTGCTGCATAGTCTAATAATATCTCAGTAGCATCGTCTTTTCTATTTAAAAGAACATCTTCTACTTTATCTAGTAGTTCTTTTGGAATGTCATCATACACCTCAAGCATGGTAGGGTTTACGATACCCATATCCATACCTTCATGAATAGCATGATATAAAAATGCAGAGTGCATGGCCTCCCTTACTGAGTTGTTTCCCCTAAATGAAAAAGACACATTACTTACCCCTCCACTGACATGTGCACCCGGTAAATTTTCTCTTATCCATCGTGTTGCTTTAAAAAAATCTACCGCATTGTTTCTGTGTTCTTCCATTCCTGTGCCAACTGGAAAAACATTTGGGTCAAAAATGATATCTTGAGCAGGGAATCCTACCTTTTCCACTAAAATATCGTAAGATCTTTTACAAATTTCTATTCTTCTTTCATAACTATCAGCCTGCCCCTTCTCGTCAAAAGCCATTACAATTACTGAAGCCCCATAAAGTTTAATTTTTGTAGCCTGGGATATAAAAACTTCTTCACCTTCTTTGAGTGAAATAGAATTTACCACTCCTTTACCTTGTATACACTTTAATCCCGCCTCAATGATAGACCACTTGGAAGAGTCGATCATAACAGGTACCCTAGAAATATCTGGTTCAGCCGCAATGAGATGTAAAAATCTGACCATAGCCTTTTCGCCATCTAACATCCCCTCATCCATATTGATATCTATGATTTGAGCGCCACCTTCAACTTGTTCCCTTGCCACATCAAGAGCTTCTTCATAGTTTTCTTCTTTGATTAGCCTCAAGAACTTTCTAGAACCCGTAACATTGGTTCGTTCTCCTACATTGACAAAGTTGGTGTCAGGTGTGAAGGTAAGTGGTTCCAAACCACTTAATTTCATGTAAGGAAGGTTATTCCATTTGAACTGGTATTTTGTATCGTATTCTTTTAACAAGCTCATACTACATGTAATTCTCTAGGCTTATAATTAGAAGCTAATTCAGCAATGGCTTTAATATGATCAGGAGTGGTACCACAACATCCACCAATTATATTAATCAATCCATCATCCAAAAACTTTTTTAATTGTTCACACATCATTTCAGGTGTTTCATCATAAGCACCAAATTCATTTGGTAATCCTGCGTTAGGGTGAGCACTAACATGAAACGATGATTTAGTAGCTAATGTTTTTAGATAAGGCTGCATATCTCTTGCCCCTAGAGCACAATTTAGTCCTACACTTAACAAAGGAAAATGAGAAATGGAGACGAGAAAAGCTTCTGTGGTTTGACCTGTCAATGTACGTCCACTAGCGTCAGTGATTGTCCCTGAGATCATGACAGGCACTCTATTTTTTGATGCTGAGAATACTTCTTCTACCGCAAATAATGCCGCTTTAGCATTTAAGGTATCAAAAACCGTTTCAATGAGTAACACGTCAACTCCTCCATCTAAAAGTGCATGTATTTGCTCTTTATAAGCAATAACTAATTGATCGAAATTAGTATTTCTATAACCTGGGTCATTTACATCAGGAGAAATGGAAGCCGTTCGATTCGTTGGACCTATTGAACCGGCCACAAATCTAGGTTTTAACGGCTCTTTTTTAGTGAATTCTTGAGCTACTTTTTTAGCGATTTGAGCGCCATGTAAATTAATTTCATACACATATTTTTCTAGGTTATAATCTGACTGCGCTATGCTTGTCCCAGAGAAAGTATTGGTTTCAACGATATCTGCTCCTGCCTCAAAATAAGCACGATGAATGGATTCGATGATATCAGGTCTGGTTAAACTTAATAAATCATTATTTCCTTTTAATGAGCTTTGGTGATCTTCAAACCAGTTTTTTCTAAAATCATGTTCTTTTAAATCATGCTGCTGAATCATAGTTCCCATAGCCCCGTCCAGCACTAAAATCCTATCTTTTATAACTTCTTCTATTCGCTTCATTAACTGCAAAAAAAAATCTCTTTCTAATGAAAGAGATTTAATATAAATATGTTAACATTCTATTATCTCTTATCTTGATTTACCATAAAGTAATCCGGAAGTAGCACCTACCTTATTGGGGTTGCTAAGATTTCATTGGGCCGTATCCCTCCATCTTTCTGGATAAGTTATAAAGAACTACTCAAATATAATTACTATGGACTGATTTCCAAATTTTATTCAAGTCTTTGCTTTTAAAGATTTGAATACCTGAACAATTTGTTTTCTAAATAAAAAAAACAGGATGATATACGGAATTATCATCAAAAAGAGAATTCCCGTGTTTAACCCATTACCTACTGTAAAATCCTCTTTATTGCTTGTTATTATTTGGGCTCTACATGTAGAGCACCCTTGAGAAATAGAAGGCAATGAATACATCATCACCAAACATAAAAAAGCTATTTTATAGAGAGAATTCAACTGTAATAAGGCTCAATCATGAAATAAACAACCACACCTGTAACAGCTACATATAACCATACAGGATAAACAAATCGAACTAACTTTTTATGTTTGCCAAACTCGGCAATAGACGCTCTATATGCAGAATACAAAATAAAGGGCAAAGAAAGGCCAGCAAGCAAAATGTGGGTTATCAGTATAAAATAATATACAGTCTTAATGGTCCCCTCTCCTCCAAAAACCGTGCTGTCTGCTAAGATATGATGAGCAATGTAGGACAGCAGAAAAACCACAGAAAGAATAATGGATAAATTCATGACTCTTTTGTGAGCTGTAAAATTTTTAGACTTCACTAAATACAGTCCCAATAACAACAAAAATGCTACTGAACCATTGATTATAGCATTTAGCCTAGCAAAAAAATGAGGATCAAATCCCAAATCAACTTCAATTTTTAGCTCATGTAAAATAACTACAGCAGCGAACACAACTGCAGAAACAGTCCAAATTAGAATATTAGCTTTTTTATCATCTTTTTTTAAAGAGGCGGATGGGTAACTACTCATAACTAAATTTTAAGCAAAAGTATGGTAAAAAAAATTGGGATTGAAAATTGTTCTGCCCTTCTTAAAGTAATTTCTTTATATCCTTAACAATTTTTGAGATATTTTCCTCATCAGTTCCGTCATAATATCCTCTAATTCGCTTTTTTTGATCAATTAGAATCATTTTTTCAGAATGCAAAAACCCTCCAGGAGCAAGCGCATCTTCTTGATTTGGCACTAAATAGCCATTAACCCCAAGTTCATAAATTGTATTTTGATCTCCAGTCAATAAATTCCAGTTATCAACATTAACATCATAGCTATTAGCGTATTCATTTAATCTTTCTACAGAATCTCTATTAGGATCTACCGTATAAGAAATTAACTCCACACCCTCAATACATTCATTTTCTAACTTAGATTGTATTTTTTTCATATTTGAGGTCATCATTGGGCAAATGGTGGGGCAATGGGAAAAGAAGAAATCTACAAGGCAAATTTTATTATCCATGATCTCGTCTGTTACCGTATCTCCTTTTTGATTTATAAAAGACCAAAATGGAATTTCATGGTAGGCTGTATCCCCGGGAATGGAAGGGTCAAAATCTTTATTACCTAAAATAGGTATGGTATACGTGCTATCACTTTGTATCTCTTCTCTTATCAATAAACTGATTTCCTTGGTAATTCTTCTGATCTCACCAAAATTGTACGTAAAATACTTCCCTCTTATTTGCTGATTTTTATCTACCAATAAAGTCATTAAATAGGCTTCTCTTTCAAATCCAAACAAGGTGTCTTTTTTCTCCCAGGGATTGCCTCTAGAGAAGTCTTGATCGAAATAGGGAAAGTATGAATTGGAAGTCATGATCCATTTATCAGAATCAATCTCATTGTATTTTCTAAACTCACTTATTCGATCATTGATATCCGGAAGGGTGTCAATAAAAGAAGTGACTACCTTAACGTCTTTGAAACCCAAATTACCAACCAATTCTGTATATATCTTTATTTTGAACCACTCTAATCTAAATGGGCATTTCTCAAAATCATTGGGGCAATCTACCGAAAGAAAATTGTAAAGTACGATGTTGTCATTCAAAGAGCAAGAAGAAATCGTATCTCCCTTGTAATCTGTAAACTCAAAAGGAGAATCAAGATGGCCAAAATTAGGTTGAGGTATAAAAACAGGTTCACTACACTTCTTAAGAGATAGTGTAAGGATAGCGAATGTCCCAAATATGAGACTTAGGACGATAAAGCCCTTTTTCTTCATAAACTAATTATAGATGTACTGTCTTTGTCTTATCAAGCTCTAATGCTTTATTGCTGTAAGCATTTAAAGACATCTCTTGTTCAATAGCGCCACTTTCTTCTTGGTGTAGTATGTGGTTCCAGTACGAGGATTCCGTTAAGCAAATGAAAATAAGGTATACTATAAATAAAATATAAGGTACCAATATTACCATTTTAAAGTTTTTTCGCTCATCACCTAAGTGCATAAACAC
>JAYPLD010000018.1:11319-28049 GCA_038129265.1 Crocinitomicaceae bacterium | reverse complement strand
GCCGATGTAGCTCAGGGGTAGAGCGCTTCCTTGGTAAGGAAGAGGTCACGGGTTCAATTCCCGTCATTGGCTCAATTGTGAAAACAATTAAAATAAAAAATAAAAATTAAACAGTAACTAAATAATTAGAAATGGCAAAAGAAAATTTCGAAAGAACCAAACCGCACGTTAACGTTGGTACTATCGGTCACGTTGACCACGGTAAAACTACGTTAACTGCAGCTATATCAAGAGTGCTTTCTGATAAAGGACTTGCGGCAAAACAAGATTTTGACCAAATTGATAACGCACCAGAAGAAAAAGAGAGAGGTATCACTATTAATACTGCTCACATTGAGTATGAAACTGAAGCACGTCACTATGCACATGTTGACTGTCCTGGTCACGCTGACTATGTAAAAAACATGGTTACAGGTGCTGCTCAAATGGATGGTGCTATCCTAGTTTGTGCTGCAACGGATGGTCCAATGCCTCAAACTAGAGAACATATCCTTTTAGCAAGACAGGTAAACGTGCCAAGAATAGTTGTTTTCATGAATAAAGTTGATTTAGTAGATGATGAAGAGCTATTAGAATTAGTTGAAATGGAATTAACTGAATTATTAGAATCTTATGAATACAATGATACACCAATCATTAAAGGTTCTGCCCTTGCTGCACTAAATGGTGAAGCTTCAGGTGTTGATTCAGTAATGGAATTGATGGGTACGGTTGATTCTTGGATTGAAACTCCAGAAAGAGATGTTGAAAAACCTTTCCTAATGTCAGTTGAAGATGTATTCTCTATTACAGGTAGAGGTACGGTTGCTACAGGAGCTATTGAAACAGGTATCGTTAATACAGGTGATGCAGTTGATATTGTTGGTTTAAGTGAAGAAAAAATGTCTTCTACTGTGACAGGTGTTGAGATGTTCAGAAAAATCTTAGACGAAGGTAGAGCTGGTGAAAACGTAGGTCTTCTTTTAAGGGGTGTAGAAAAAGATCAGATTAAAAGAGGGATGGTTATCGCTAAGCCAGGTTCAATTACACCACATGCTAAATTCAAAGCAGAAGTTTATATCCTTAAGAAAGAAGAAGGTGGTAGACACACACCATTTCACAATAACTACAGACCTCAATTTTATTTTAGAACGTTAGATGTAACAGGAACAATAAAATTAGAAGCTGGTAGAGAAATGGTTATGCCAGGTGACAATGTAACAATAGATGTTGAATTAATTACAGGTGTTGCAATGGCTAAAGGTTTAAGATTCGCAATTAGAGAAGGTGGAAGAACAGTTGGTGCTGGACAGGTAACAGAGATCTTAGACTAAGTAATTTTTATTTTTTTTGTGTGTAAAAAGGCGCTCCTTACCGGGGTGCCTTTACGCGCATAATACGGATGTAGCTCAGCTGGTAGAGCACTGGTCTCCAAAACCAGGTGTCGGGAGTTCGAATCTCTCCATCCGTGCAAAGAATTAATTAGATGGCAGGAATAAGAACATATGTAGAAGAAATAGTAAATGAATTATCCAATAAGGTTTCTTGGCCTACTTGGGAAGAGCTTCAAACAAGTTCAGTTATTGTACTTGTTACAAGCATCATTTTAGCACTTATTATTTGGTTAATGGATTATGCCTTTGGTATTTGGTCTGTTCCTGAAGGTGAGTGGGGTTGGAAAGGTATACTTGGGTTTATTTACGAACTTATACAATAATCGAAAGAAAAGAAGATGGCTGAGATAGAAAAAAAGTGGTACGTTATCAGAGCAATAAGTGGCAAAGAAAAAAAGGTAAAGGAGCTGCTTGAATTAGAAATAGATAGACATAAATTAAATGATTATGTTGAGCAGGTTCTGATTCCAACCCAAAAAATTTATCAGATCAGAAATGGAAAAAAAGTCTCTAAAGAAAAAAACTATTTTCCAGGATATGTTTTGATCCATGCTGCTTTAATTGGTGAAGTAGAACATGTGATAAAATCCATGACTAACGTAATTGGATTCCTTGGTGCTACTAAGGGAGGTGATCCATTGCCCATGAGACAGGCAGAAGTAAATCGTATTTTAGGAAAGGTCGATGAATTATCCGTTAGTGATGAGGAAATGGATATTCCATATGTTGTAGGTGAATCGGTCAAAGTAATTGATGGACCTTTCAATAATTTCAATGGTATCATTGAAGATATAAATGAAGAAAAGAAAAAATTAACAGTTATGGTTAAGATTTTTGGAAGAAAAACACCATTAGAACTTAACTATATGCAAGTTGAAAAAGATTAAATAAATTAAAGAAATTGTAAAACGCAATGTTTAACGCTTCCCTTTGTTGTTTTACATGTTTAAAATAAAGTAAAAATGGCTAAAGAAATAAGTGGATTAATTAAACTTCAGATAAGAGGTGGTGCCGCAAATCCTTCGCCCCCAGTTGGTCCTGCATTAGGAGCAAAGGGTGTGAATATTATGGAATTTTGCAAGCAATTTAATGCGCGTACTCAAGAAAAAGCTGGAAAAGTATTACCATGTGTAATTACTGTCTACACCGATAAGTCATTTGATTTCGTAGTAAAAACCCCACCTGCTGCTGTACAATTATTGGAAGCAGCAAAGCTTAAAAAAGGTTCGTCAGAATCCAATAAGATTAAGGTAGGGTCTGTAACATGGGATCAAGTGAAAACTATTGCTGAAGATAAAATGCCTGATTTAAACTGTTTTACAGTAGAATCAGCTATGAAAATGGTAGCTGGAACAGCTAGAAGTATGGGATTAAATGTTAAAGGCAAAGCCCCTTGGAGTAATTAATCTAATTAAAATTAACAACAATGACACTTTCAAAAAATAGAAAGGAAGCCTTATCTAAATACGACAACGAAAAATCTTATTCATTGGAAGATGCTTCAAAGATCGTTAAGGATATATCAAAACTTAAATTCGACCCAACGGTTGATATTGCGGTAAGATTGGGAGTTGACCCTAGAAAAGCTAACCAAATGGTTAGAGGCACTGTATCTTTACCACATGGAACTGGAAAGGACGTCTCAGTTTTAGTTTTGTGTAGCCCTGACAAAGAAACCGAAGCAAAAGAAGCGGGTGCTGATTATGTGGGATTAGATGAATTCATTGATAAGATCAAAAAAGGTTGGACGGATGTAGATGTAATTATAACAATGCCATCAGTTATGGGTAAAGTTGGAGCTTTAGGTCGAATATTAGGTCCTAGAGGTTTGATGCCAAATCCAAAAACTGGTACAGTAACAATGAATATTGGTCAAGCAGTGAAAGATGTAAAGGCAGGAAAGATCGATTTCAAAGTAGATAAATACGGTATTGTGCATGCAGCTATTGGTAAGGCATCTTTTGAGTCAAATCAAATTGTTGATAATGCTAAGGAACTTATTGCGGCATTAGTCAAGTTAAAACCATCATCAGCAAAGGGACAATATGTTAAAAGTGTAACGCTTTCAAGCACAATGAGTCCTGGGGTAAAAGTTGAACCCAAAAGTGTTGATGCATAATCATTAAATCGTTTGTTATGACAAAAGAAGAGAAACAATTAATGATTGATGACCTAAGTCAAACTTTGGATAACAATAATGTGATATACATTGCTGATATTTCGGAGCTTGATGCTGCTGCAACTAGTGCTCTAAGAAGACAGTGTTTTGCAAAAAACATCAAACTTAGTGTTGTCAAGAATACATTGCTTAAAAAAGCAATGGAAAATGTAAAAGGTAAAGATTTTACTGAATTGTATGAAGTTCTTCCTGGTCCTACAGCAATTATGTTGTCGGATACCGGAAATGTTCCTGCAAAATTGATTAAAGATTTTCGTAAGAAAAACGACAAGCCAATTTTAAAAGGTGCATTTGTAGAAGAATCCATTTACATAGGTGATGATCAGTTAAAATCGCTTGTAGACATTAAATCTAAAGACGAGCTTATTGGCGAAATCATTGGATTATTACAGTCTCCAGCGAAAAATGTACTATCGGCTTTAACATCCGGTAAAAGTACGATTGCGGGTATAGTTAAAACTTTATCAGAAAAAGAACAATAAAAACTAAAGAAACAAATCTTTCAAAAACAAATAAAATGGCAGATATAAAAGCAATAGCAGAAGAGTTAGTAAACTTAACTGTTAAAGAAGTAAATGAACTAGCTGAAGTTCTTAAAGAAGAATATGGCATTGAGCCAGCAGCAGCAGCAGCAGTAGCTGTAGCAGCTCCAGCAGCTGGTGACGGTGGCGCAGGTGGCGGAGAAGAAAAAACAGAATTTGATGTAATTCTTAAAGCTGCAGGTGGATCAAAACTTCAAGTAGTTAAAGCTGTGAAAGAACTTACTGGTTTAGGACTTAAAGAAGCTAAAGAATTAGTTGACGGAGCTCCAAAAGCAGTAAAAGAAGGAGTTGGTAAAGACGAAGCTGAAGGCATCAAAAAAGCTTTAGAAGAAGCTGGTGCTGAAGTTGAGCTGAAGTAATTCAGTTTTGTAATATTTAAAGGCCTGGAGAAACTCTTCAGGCCTTAACCTGTTTTTTCACTTCTTAATAAATTAAATAAATTGGCAAAATCAAATAACAACCCAAATAGAATAAACTTTGCGTCTAGCAGCCATCGTTTTTCTTACCCAGATTTTTTAGATATTCAATTAAAATCCTTTCAGGAATTTTTTCAGTTGGAAACAACGTATGAAAACAGAACCAATGAAGGATTATTTAAAGTATTTTCAGAAAATTTTCCAATCACTGATACGAGAAACCAATTTGTATTAGAATTCCTGGATTATTTTATTGATCCACCAAGATATACCATTCCAGAATGTATTGACCGTGGTTTAACCTATGCAGTGCCTTTGAAAGCAGTGATGAAACTGTATTGTACCGATCCAGAGCACGAGGATTTTGAAACTATAGTCCAAGAAGTATATTTAGGTACTATCCCTTACATGACTCCAAAAGGTTCCTTTATTATTAACGGAGCTGAAAGAGTAGTAGTATCTCAATTACACCGATCACCTGGTGTTTTCTTCAGTCAAAGCCGACATGCAAATGGTACAAAATTATATTCAGCAAGAGTAATTCCATTCAAAGGTTCATGGATAGAATTTGCTACAGACATTAACAGTGTAATGTATGCATACATTGATAGAAAGAAAAAACTTCCTGTAACTACCTTATTTAGAGCTATAGGCTATGAGAGTGATAAAGACATTTTAGAAATATTTGACCTTGCTGACGAAGTAAAAGCGACAAAAGCCAATCTTAAAAAAGTTGTCGGTAGAAAACTTGCTGCTAGAGTTTTAAAATCGTGGGTTGAAGATTTTGTTGACGAAGATACCGGTGAAGTGGTTTCTATCGAAAGAAATGAGGTGCTAATTGATAGAGAAACTATCATAGAAGAAGAACATGTAGAAATGATAATAGATGCAGGAGTTAAAACGGTAATCCTTCACAAGGAAAACATAAATTCTGCTGATTTTGCTATCATTTATAATACATTACAAAAAGATACTTCTAATTCTGAAAAAGAGGCGGTTGAGCATATATATAGACAATTGAGAAATGCAGAACCACCGGATGAGGAGACTGCTAGAGGTGTCATTGATAAATTGTTCTTTTCTGAACAACGATATGATCTTGGTGAAGTTGGAAGATACAGAATCAATAAAAAATTATCTCTTGAAGAAGATCAATCACAAAGAGTATTAACGAAGAATGATATTATTTCCATCGTGAAGTATTTAATTGAGTTAATTAACTCTAAAACAGATGTCGATGATATTGATCACCTAAGTAACAGAAGAGTTAGGACAGTAGGAGAGCAATTATATTCTCAGTTTGGTGTTGGACTTGCACGTATGGCAAGAACCATCAGAGAGAGAATGAATGTTCGTGATAATGAAGTTTTCACACCAATTGATTTGATTAATGCTAAGACACTATCAAGTGTGATTAACTCATTTTTTGGTACAAATCAACTTTCTCAATTTATGGATCAAACCAATCCATTAGCTGAAGTTACTCACAAAAGAAGACTTTCTGCTCTTGGACCCGGTGGATTATCAAGAGAAAGAGCTGGTTTTGAAGTAAGGGATGTTCATTATACACACTATGGAAGATTATGTACTATTGAAACACCTGAAGGGCCTAATATTGGATTGATTTCTTCTCTTTGTGTTTATGCAAAAGTGAATAGACTTGGATTTATAGAAACGCCTTACAGAGAAGTCAAAAAAGGTAAAGTTGATCTTAAATCAAATCCTATTTATTTAAGTGCTGAAGAAGAAGACAACAAGTATATTGCACAAGCAAATGCGGATATAGACAAGGATGGTAATTTCCAAAACGAAAGAGTTATTTCAAGATTTATGGGTGACTTCCCATTACCTCCAAAAGAAGACATTAACTTGATAGATGTAGGGACAAACCAAATTGCGTCAATTGCAGCATCTTGTATTCCTTTTCTGGAGCACGATGATGCTAACAGAGCATTAATGGGATCCAACATGCAGCGACAAGCTGTTCCTCTATTAAATCCTACTGCACCAATAGTTGGAACTGGGATTGAAGAATTAGTAGCTAGAGATTCTAGAGTTTTAATTCATGCTGAAAAGGATGGGGTTGTAGATTATGTAGACTCAAAGGAAGTTCATGTAAAATACAAATACAATGAAGAAGATGAGTTGGTAAGTTTTGACTCAAATATCAAAGTGTATCACTTAACTAAATTTCAGAAGACGAATCAAGGGAGTGCAGTTAACCTTAGACCAATAGTCAAAAAAGGTGAATCTGTAAAACAAGGTCAAGTCTTAGTAGAAGGATATGGAACTGATCGAGGTGAACTAGCCTTAGGACAAAACCTTAAAGTAGCATTCATGCCTTGGAAAGGATATAACTTTGAGGATGCGATCGTAATTTCTGAAAAAGTAGTTAAAGAAGACATTTACACAAGTGTTCATGTAGATGAATACAGTCTAGATGTAAGAGACACGAAAAGAGGATTAGAAGAGTTAACGGCAGACATCCCTAACGTGAGTGAGGAAGCAACCAAAGATTTAGATGAAAATGGAATAATTAGAGTGGGTGCTGAAGTTAAAGAAGGCGATATTCTAATTGGAAAAATCACTCCAAAAGGAGAAAGTGATCCAACACCAGAAGAAAAGTTATTGAGAGCTATTTTTGGAGACAAAGCTGGAGATGTTAAGGATGCTTCTTTAAAAGTACCACCGTCTGTAACAGGTGTTGTAATTGATAAAAAGTTATTCTCAAAAGCTATTAAAGATAGAAAATCAAAAGCAGCTGATAAACCTATAATTGAGCAACTCGATAATGAGATGGACAAGGAGTTAGCAGAATTAAAGACTATTTTAATTTCAAAGCTTACACAAATTATTGGTGACGAAAAGTCTCAAGGCGTCACTAACGTTTTCAAGGAACAGGTCATCAAGAAAGGGGTGAAGTTCACAGAAAAAACACTAAAAAGTATCGATTTTATACATATTAACTCTAAAAATTGGACAAGTAATGATGATGTCAATGCATTAGTTGATGTTACGCTTCATAATTACAATATTAAGGCAACAGAGCTAATAGGCCAATACAAGCGAAAAAAATTCCAGATTACGGTTGGTGATGAATTACCAGCTGGAATTATTCAAATGGCTAAAGTGTATTTAGCTAAGAAGAGAAAGCTTAAAGTGGGTGATAAAATGGCTGGTAGACACGGTAATAAAGGTATTGTTGCCAAAATTGTAAGGGAAGAAGACATGCCATTCCTTGAAGATGGAACACCAGTGGATATTGTGTTAAACCCTCTAGGTGTACCTTCTAGGATGAACCTGGGTCAAATTTATGAAACAGTTCTTGGATGGGCTGGTCAGAAATTGGGTATGAAATTTTCAACACCTATTTTTGATGGAGCATCACTAGATGATATTAATAAGTATACAGACGATGCAGGTGTCCCTAGAAATGGTAGAACCTACTTATTTGACGGAGGTACTGGTGAGAGATTTGATCAACCCGCAACAGTGGGAATTATCTACATGTTGAAATTAAGCCACATGGTTGATGATAAAATGCATGCAAGATCAATAGGCCCTTATTCATTGATTACTCAGCAACCTCTTGGAGGTAAAGCTCAATTTGGTGGTCAGCGTTTTGGTGAGATGGAAGTGTGGGCACTTGAAGCATTCGGTGCATCCAATGTTTTACAGGAGATACTAACCGTTAAGTCGGATGATGTTCAAGGTAGAGCAAAAGCATATGAATCCATTGTAAAAGGTAAGAACTTACCTGAACCTGGTATTCCAGAATCATTTAACGTATTATTAAATGAATTACAAGGATTAGGATTAAATATAGATTTAGATTAATTAAACACAGAAAATAAATTATAATGGCGTTTAGAAAAGACAACAAGTTCAAAAGCGATTTTGAAAAAATAACCATCAGCTTAGCTTCTCCTGAATCTATCTTAGAAAGATCTCATGGTGAAGTCCTAAAGCCTGAAACCATTAATTACAGAACCTACAAGCCAGAAAGAGACGGTTTGTTTTGTGAAAGAATTTTTGGTCCAGTTAAAGATTATGAATGTCACTGTGGTAAATACAAAAGGATAAGATATAAGGGAATTGTTTGTGATCGTTGTGGTGTTGAGGTTACTGAAAAGAAAGTTAGAAGAGAGAGAATGGGTCATATTTCCTTAGTTGTCCCAGTTGCTCATATCTGGTACTTTAGGTCACTACCCAATAAAATTGGTTACTTATTAGGTTTACCAACTAAAAAGTTAGACCAGATTATTTATTATGAAAGATATGTTGTAGTACAGCCAGGTAATGCAGTTAATGCAGAGGGTGAGCCACTACAAAAAATGGATTTCATTACTGAAGAAGAGTATTTAGATATTTTGGAAAAACTCCCTAGAGATAACCAATATTTGGAGGATAATGATCCTAATAAGTTTATCGCTAAAATGGGTGCCGAAGCATTATTTGATTTATTGGCTAACGAAGACTTAGACGAAAGATCTTACCAATTAAGACATCAGGCAAATAATGAAACTTCTCAGCAAAGAAAGAATGAAGCATTAAAAAGGCTTCAAGTGATAGAATCTTTCAGAGATGCTAACAGCAGAATTGAAAACAGACCGGAATGGATGATTGTTAAGGTTGTTCCTGTTATTCCTCCAGACTTAAGACCTCTTGTTCCATTGGACGGAGGTAGATTTGCCACATCTGATTTAAATGATCTTTACAGAAGAGTTATCATTAGAAATAATAGACTTAAAAGATTGATTGAAATCAAGGCTCCAGAAGTTATCTTAAGAAATGAGAAAAGAATGCTTCAAGAGTCTGTAGATTCATTATTTGATAATTCAAGAAAATCAAGTGCAGTAAAAACAGATAAAAACAGACCTTTAAAATCCCTTTCTGATAGTTTAAAAGGTAAACAAGGTAGGTTTAGACAAAACCTTTTAGGTAAACGTGTTGACTATTCTGCTAGATCAGTTATTGTTGTTGGTCCTACGCTAAAATTACATGAGTGTGGATTGCCAAAGAATATGGCAGCTGAACTTTTCAAACCTTTTATCATCAGAAAAATGATTGAAAGAGGTATTGTAAAAACTGTTAAATCTGCTAAAAAAATAGTAGATAAAAAAGAGCCAGTAGTTTGGGATATACTTGAAAATGTGTTAAAAGGACACCCTGTATTACTTAACCGTGCCCCAACCTTACATAGATTAGGTATACAAGCATTTCAACCTAAATTGATTGAAGGTAAAGCCATTCAATTGCATCCATTAGTTTGTACTGCATTTAATGCTGACTTTGATGGTGATCAAATGGCTGTGCATGTTCCACTTGGTAATGCGGCTATTTTAGAGGCGCAACTGTTGATGTTGGCTTCCCATAATATACTAAACCCTGCAAATGGTGCACCAATAACAGTTCCTTCTCAGGATATGGTATTGGGTCTTTATTACATTACTAAAACAAGAAAAAGTACTAAGGAAGAGCCTGTAAACGGAGAGGGTATGCACTTTTATTCACCACAAGAAGTTAAGGTAGCTTTTAATGAAAAAAGACTTGATCTTCATGCTTCAATCAAGGTGAAAATCAATAATATGGTAGATGGCGAGGAAGTAGAGCAAGTCATAGAAACTACAACGGGAAGAATTTTATTTAACGAATTAGTTCCTAAAGAAGTAGGATATATCAATGAACTGCTAACTAAGAAATCGTTAAGAGATATCATTACTAAAATCATTAAGGTAACTGGTGTTCCTAAGACTGCAAAATTCTTAGATGATATTAAAGATTTAGGTTACTACATGGCCTTTAAAGGAGGATTGTCTTTTAACTTGAGTGATGTTGTTATTCCAAAAGAAAAGGATATTTTGATTGATAAAGCTAGATCAGAAGTCCAAGAGGTAGTAATGAATTATAACATGGGTCTAATCACCAACAATGAGAGATATAATCAAATCATTGATATTTGGACACACACTAATTCAAGATTAACTCATACGTTAATGGACAAGTTGCAATCAGACAAGCAAGGTTTTAATTCCATTTACATGATGATGGATTCTGGTGCAAGAGGATCAAAAGAGCAAATAAGACAGCTTTCTGGAATGAGAGGATTGATGGCAAAGCCACAAAAATCTGGAGCTTCAGGAGGACAAGATATTATTGAAAACCCGATCTTATCAAACTTTAAAGAAGGGCTTTCAATTCTTGAATATTTTATTTCTACACACGGTGCTAGAAAAGGACTTGCGGATACCGCTTTAAAAACAGCAGATGCGGGATATTTAACAAGAAGACTTGTTGATGTTGCCCAAGATGTTGTAATTAATGATTACGATTGCGGTACACTGAGAGGATTGACGGTTTCGGCACTAAAGAAAAGTGATGAAATCGTAGAAAGTCTATATGATAGAATTCTTGGTAGAGTTGCCTTATTTGATATCGAAGATCCTAGTACTAATGAAGTTATTGTTAAAGAAGGAGAAGAAATTAATGAAGATTTAGCTCGAGCTATAGAAGCAGCAGGAATTGAGGAAGTTGAAATCAGGTCCGTATTAACTTGTGAATTAACAAGAGGAGTTTGTTCTAAATGTTACGGTAGAAACTTAGCAACAGGTAAACTTGTCCAAAGAGGTGAAGCAGTTGGTGTTATAGCAGCACAATCAATCGGTGAACCTGGTACACAGCTTACACTTAGAACATTCCATGTTGGTGGAACAGCATCTAATATTGCAGATCAAGCTGAGCTTACTGCTAAAAATGACGGAACACTTGAAATGGAAGGAGTAAGATTTGTAGAACGTAAAAATGCTGAGGGTGAAGTTGAAAAAATAGTTATTGGAAGAACTGGGGAGATTAAAATTACTGATAAGTCAAGAACCGTAATCATGAATGCAAATGTGCCTTACGGATCTAAATTGTTAGTGGAAGATAAAAGTAAACTTAAAAAAGGTGATGTCATTTGTAAGTGGGATCCTTATAATGCGGTAATTATTTCTGAATTTGATGGTAAACTTCAATTTAACAATTTAGTTGAAGGTGTTACATATCGTGAAGAAGTAGATGAGCAAACTGGATTTACGGAAATTGTTATCAAAGAAAACAGAGATAAGAAGATGATTCCAACTATTTCTGTTGTAGACAAAGATGACAATGAGTTGAAATCATACAACTTACCAGTTGATGCGCACATTATCGTTAAAGATGGTGATGGTATTAATTCAGGTGATGTAATGGTTAAAATACCTAGAAAATCTGGAAAATCAGGTGATATTACAGGTGGTCTTCCTAGAGTGACGGAGATGTTTGAAGCTAGAAATCCTTCAAACCCTGCAGTTGTTTCTGAAATTGATGGTGTTGCATCTTATGGTAAAATTAAAAGAGGTAACAGAGAAGTCATTATTGAAGCTAAAACGGGTGAAGTTAAAAAGTATCTTATTCCACTTTCAAGGCACATTCTAGTTCAAGAAAACGATTATGTGAAAGCTGGACAAACACTTTCAGACGGTGCTATAACTCCAAAAGACATTTTGGCAATTAAAGGACCAACAGCTGTACAAGAGTATATTGTTAATGAGATTCAAGAAGTCTACAGACTTCAAGGGGTGAAAATTAATGATAAGCATTTTGAAGTGATTGTAAGACAAATGATGAGAAAAGTTCAAATCATTGATCCAGGAGATACTAAATTCTTAGAGAATAATTCGGTTAATAAATGGGAGTTTATTCAAGAGAATGACAAAATCTTTGGTAAGAAAGTAGTTACAGATGCAGGAGACTCAACTGTTTTGAAAGCAGGTCAAATAGTTTCTGTAAGAAAACTAAGAGATGAAAACTCTGCTTTGAAACGAAATGATGCCAAACAAGTTGAATCAAGAGATGCATTGACTGCTACAGCTGAGCCAATTTTGCAAGGTATCACTAAAGCATCGTTACATACAGATAGTTTTATTTCTGCAGCATCATTCCAAGAAACGACTAAAGTGTTAAATCAAGCTGCGGTTAACGGAAAGGTTGATCACATGTTAGGTTTGAAAGAAAATGTAATTGTAGGTCACAGAATACCAGCTGGTACTGGGATGAGAAATTACCAAACCATGTTAGTAAGTTCTGCTGATGATATGAATAGAATCAATATGGAAGAAGAAGTGGTAGAAGAAAACGTAGAGAGTTAACATGTCAGAAGAAAAAAAACAGCAAGGCATAAACATTGAGTTGAGCGAGGAAACAGCAGAAGGGATTTACTCTAATCTGGCTATCATAACTCATTCTTCTTCAGAGTTTATTATGGATTATATTAGAATAATGCCAGGAGTGCCTAAAGGTAAAGTGAAGGCAAGAATAGTGATGACACCTGAGCATGCCAAAAAACTTCATAGAGCCTTGTCTGATAATTTAGCTAAATATGAATCTTCATTTGGCAAAATAAAAGAATCAGAACAAATGGGTAATATTCCACTAAATTTTGGAGGCCCTACGACTCAAGCTTAGTTTTTTTTATATCTAAAATAGTAAAGACCATTTCACTGAAATGGTCTTTTTTTTTATTTTCACTTAGTATGAAATTATTTGTTTCATTTTTTATTTTATTGGTCTCTAATCTATTTTATGCTCAACTAGATTCAAATTCAATTAAAATTTGGAATCAATTTTCGTCATTAGATGATTCATTGAACTACACCATTTTTATAGGTGGTCCATCAAGTGTTGGTTTTAATTTACATTTTGATAGTTCTAGACTAGAACCTTTTGAAAATGGATCTTTATTTACAAAAGAGCAGGTAGATTTGCCTTTTATTTATCAAAAAGTTCCTGTTTTAGACTTTCAGTATATAATTGGTGATCAACTAGAACAAAACTTGGCTATCTATCACAATCAGCCCATATCCAATAGGTCGAATTATTCTCTTTCTTTCTTAAAAAGAAGTCACGATGGTTATTATTTAAATCAGGCTACAAACTCTAATTTTTTTCAAGCCAATTATTTTAGGAATTCTAAAAAAGAAAATTACTCTATTAAAGCCTCTTTAAAACACCATAGATTATACAACGAGCAGAATGGAGGAATTCAAAACGATTCCAGCTTTACTGATGCCGATTTTGATATTTTGAATAGAAATCTAATTCCTATCAATATGAATCACGGATTTTCAAATGATAAGCTTTGGAGAGTAAAAATGCAACAATCCATATTCAAAATAGACTCCAGCTCCAAATCAATAAAATTAGACCTCATAACATCTTTGGATAGGCGATTTAGGAATTATTATGATAGTTTAAATGCAAATTTATTTCTATTCAATCATTTTGATACCCTTAGATCCAATGACACATTAATTCAGCAAGATTTTCGTCAGCAAATAAATTATTACTTGTCATATTATAAAGATTCTGTTTTAACCAAATCTATGATTGTTTTTTATGACGCAAATAGATCTTCATTCACTAACCATGGAAATGACACCATTTTATTCAATCATAACATTGGACTTAAATATATTCTTAACAAACCGAAGTATGATTTTAATACAACAGCAAGCTATACACCATTTGGCTTCAGAAGAAATAATTTAAATTTTCATTTGTCTTACAATAGAAACTTATCTAAAAAAAATAAGTTTTCAACTAGCTTAAATGCAAAGCGTATTACCCCAAATTATGTGTTCCATCAATACAGTAGTAACCATGTAAAATGGAATGACAATGTGAATGACATGTATTACATTGGATTGAATACCGCGATTACATTAAAAAATATCAAGTTGAAATCAAATCAGTTTTGGATTAAAAACCCTATATATTTTAACCGCGATTTTAATCCGGTATCGACATTGGATACGGTTCAAATTGTACAAACTTCTATTGAGTATGCAGTCCAAAAAAAGAAAATGGAATTTAACATCGAATTACAACATCAATATCAAGGCGGGTTGCCTATATATCAACTTCCTGAATGGTTAGCATTTGGAAGTTTTTATTATAAATTTCTTCATGCTAAGAGCGATGCTAAACTATATCTAGGGGTAAGAATTAGAAGTTTTTCATCATTTAATTTAATGGAGTATAGCCCTCAAATTAACCAGTTTTTAGTTTCTAATGAAAGAGCACAAGAATCCTATTTTATTGCTGACTTAACGGCTAAAGCAGAAATTAAAAGCGTTACCATTTTTGCTATGGTTTCCCATCTCAATGCTGGTGTGTTTGGATATCGTTATTTTACATCATTGCATTACCCTCAACCAGATAGGTATTTTAAATTTGGATTAAAATGGTTATTTTTAGATTAGTTTCAAACTTTCTTTGAAGCAAGTTAAAAACCATAACAAATGATAAATAAGATCAATAGTTTTGCTGAATACAACACAGCTTATCAAAAAAGTACTGATAATCCTGAAGCATTCTGGGCAGAAATAGCCACTACCTTTTTATGGAGATCGAAATGGGATAAAGTTCTTGATTGGGAATTTAATACTCCAGATGTTAATTGGTTTGTCAATGGAAAATTAAATATTACAGAAAACTGCTTAGATAGACATCTAGAACAGAAAGGCAATGATGTTGCAATCATATGGGAGCCTAATGATCCTAATGAAAAATCTATATCTATCACTTATGATGAATTACACAAAAAGGTATGTGCATTTGCTAATGTCTTAAAGCTTAATGGAGCTAAAAAAGGGGATCGAATTTGTCTTTATATGCCTATGGTTCCTGAGTTGGCAATTGCTACATTGGCATGTGCTCGCATTGGAGCTATCCACTCTGTTGTTTTTGCAGGATTCTCAGCCAAGGCTCTTGCCGATCGAATTAATGATGCAGATTGTAATATATTGTTAACTAGTGATGGACTATATAGAGGAAAAAAGCAACTCTGCTTGAAAGATATTGCGGATGAAGCCCTTCAAAATTGTCCTACCATCAAATCATGTATTGTATTGAATAGGACAGGTCAGTCTGTTCAAATGAAAACAGGAAGGGACCTATGGTGGCACGAAGAGTTAAATAAGGTTGACTCGATTTGTGTGGCTGAAGAAATGGACTCTGAGGATCCTCTGTTTGTTTTATATACTTCGGGTTCTACTGGAAAGCCAAAAGGGGTACAACATCACTGCGGAGGTTATATGGTTTATGCAGAATATAGTTTTAGAAATGTATTTCAGTATGAAGATAATGATGTGTATTGGTGTACAGCTGATATCGGATGGATAACAGGTCATACTTATATTGTTTATGGCCCACTTTTAGCTGGCGCAACTACGTTAATGTTTGAAGGTGTCCCCACTTATCCAGATGCTGGAAGGTTTTGGGAGATTTGTGAAAAACACAAAGTAAACTTGTTCTATACAGCTCCAACTGCAATTAGAGCACTCCAAGCTTTTGGCACAGAATACATTGAAAAATATGATCTAAGTCATTTAAAAACACTAGGCAGTGTGGGTGAACCTATAAATGAAGAAGCTTGGGAATGGTACTATAAAAATATTGGTAAAGAAAAATGTTGGATTGTCGATACCTGGTGGCAAACGGAAACAGGAGGCATTATGATTTCTCCGTTAGCACACATTACGGAAATGAAGCCCACCTTTGCTACATTACCTCTACCTGGCATTCAACCATGCTTAGTTGATACAGAAGGAAAAGAAATATCTGGGAATGATGTAGAAGGAAATTTATGTATAAAATTTCCGTGGCCAAGTATGATAAGAACCACTTACGGAGATCACGAAAGATGTAAACAAGTTTATTTTTCTACTTATCCAGGGATGTACTTTACAGGGGATGGGTGTAAGAGAGATGTTGATGGATTTTACCGGATTACTGGAAGGGTTGATGATGTAATCAATGTGTCTGGCCACAGAATGGGAACAGCAGAGGTAGAAAACGGAATAAACGAACATAATCGGGTGGTAGAAAGTGCAGTGGTAGGATACCCTCACGATATTAAAGGTCAAGGGATATACGCATATGTTATTTTAGATTCATCAATCACAGGAGATGATGAAATAAAAAAAGAAATTTTGAATACCGTCACCAAAGAGATAGGTCCAATTGCGAAACCAGATAAAATTCAGTTTGTTACGGGATTACCTAAAACTCGATCAGGAAAAATTATGAGAAGAATTTTGAGAAAGGTTGCAGAAGGGGATACTTCAAATTTAGGAGACACTTCAACCTTACTTGATCCGAACGTAGTAGAGGAAATAATTAACGGGGCTCAATAAAAAAA
>JAYPLD010000018.1:0-11219 GCA_038129265.1 Crocinitomicaceae bacterium | reverse complement strand
GGCATTCCACCGCCCATTGGAGGTGCTGGCATGTCATCTTCTGGTTCATCAGCTACAACACACTCAGTGGTTAGTAGCATGGATGCAATAGATGCTGCATTTTCTAACGCACTTCTTGAAACCTTTGTAGGATCAATTACCCCAGATTTAAGTAACGATTCATACTTATCTGTTCTTGCATTATATCCAAAGTCATCTTTACCTTCTTTCACTTTCTGAACAATAACAGCGCCTTCTCCACCTGCGTTTTCTATGATGGTTCTCAAAGGATCTTCAATAGCTCTTTTAACTATTTTAATTCCTGTGTTTTCGTCTTCATTTGCTCCGCTTTTTTCATCAAGTGCCTCAGCAGCTCTGATGTAAGCTACTCCACCACCAGGAATAATTCCTTCTTCTACAGCTGCTCTAGTAGCTGCTAGGGCATCATCAACTCTATCTTTTTTCTCTTTCATCTCTACTTCAGTAGCTGCTCCTACATAAAGAACAGCAACACCACCAGCTAACTTAGCCAACCTTTCTTGAAGTTTTTCTTTGTCATAATCTGAAGTTGTGGTTTCGATTTGTGCTTTGATTTGATTAGTTCTTGCTACAATATCATCTTTTGTTCCAGCACCATTTACGACAGTCGTATTGTCTTTGTCAATCTCAACCTTTTCACATGTACCTAGCATATCAATGGTTGTGTTTTCCATTTTAAAACCTCTTTCTTCAGAGATAACTGTACCACCAGTTAATATCGCAATGTCTTCTAACATAGCTTTTCTTCTGTCACCAAAACCTGGTGCTTTGACTGCAGCAATTTTCAGAGATCCTCTAATTTTATTAACTACTAGGGTAGCTAATGCTTCACCGTCTACGTCTTCAGCTATAATTAATAATGGTTTTCCTGATTGTGCAACAGGTTCTAAAACAGGTAGCAAATCTTTCATATTAGAAATCTTCTTATCATGAATTAAGATGTAAGGAGATTCTAATTCTGTTATCATTTTTTCAGCGTTTGTAACAAAATAAGGAGATAAATAACCTCTATCAAATTGCATACCTTCTACCGTTTTAACTTCCGTTTCAGTCCCTTTTGCTTCTTCAACTGTAATGACACCATCTTTACCAACAACCTTCATTGCTTCGGCAATTAATGATCCAATAGACTCATCGTTGTTAGCTGATATAGTGGCTACTTGTTTGATTTTGTCATTATCGGAACCAACTTCTTTTGAAAGTTTTTTAAGCTCTGCAACAACAGTAGTTACGGCTTTGTCAATCCCTCTTTTGATATCCATAGGATTAGCTCCTGCAGCTACGTTTTTTAGCCCTTTATTAATGATGCCTTGAGCAAGAACGGTAGCAGTAGTGGTGCCGTCACCCGCAGTATCATTGGTTTTAGATGCCACTTCTTTTACCATCTGTGCTCCCATGTTCTCCACAGCATCTTTTAATTCAATTTCTTTTGCCACGGTTACACCATCTTTAGTTACTTGTGGTGCACCAAACTTTTTATCAATTACTACATTTCTCCCCTTAGGGCCTAATGTTGCTTTAACTGCATTTGCTAAGGAATCAACTCCTTTTTTGAGCTTTTCTCTTGCGTCTACATCAAATACTATTTCTTTAGCCATTTTTTAATTTTTTGGATTATTTAACTATTGCGAAAATGTCACTCTCTCTCATAATGAGGTAGTCATTTCCTTCAATTTTAATTTCTGTACCACTGTATTGGCCATATAATACAATATCACCTTCTTTTACAGTTACAGGTTCATCTTTCTTACCGCTTCCTGCGGCAATAACTTTACCTTTTTTAGGTTTTTCTTTTGCAGTATCTGGAATGATAATTCCACCAGCTGTAGTCTCTTCAGCAGCTGCAGGCTCCACGATTACACGGTCAGCCAAAGGTTTAACGTTTAATGACATTTTATTAATTTAAAAATTACGAGATTCAGTAAGCATAATTTGTGCCAATGAAAACTTATGACACATTTTAGACAATTTGACGTTAGATCAGTGTTAAAACCAATGACAAACTGACATTTTTTATTAAGGAAGCTCAGTTGGAAGATTAAGGGGTTCTGAATTAGTTGGAGCTTCTAAGCTTACACCTTCAGATGTGATTCCTGTAGAGGCTTCAGTATTAGGACTGTATTTCACAGCAGCAATCAAACTTAGTATTGCAATAATGCCGGCTAAGGTCCACGTTGCTTTTTCTATGGTTTCTGTAGATTGAGCAACTCCTCCAAGTTGATTTACATTCCCAAAGCTAGAGTCTAGACCACCTCCCTTGGAATTTTGGAGTAAAACGACTACAATAAGTAAAATAGCAGCGAGCGAGGATAAAATCATTAAAAAAGTTGTCATTTATAATTGTGTTTTTTGTTTTATAAATTCAATTCGGCTTGCAAATAAAAGTTTTTTTTCTGGATTTAACAAAATCAGTTTTTGGTATATCTCTATTGCTTTTGGGTAGTTACCTTGTTGGATGTGAATTTCAGCAAGTGTTTCGGTAACTAGATTATTATTTGTTTCCAAGCTCTTTTTTGCTGCATCAGGTGCAGAAAAAAAAGAAGTTTTATCGTGTTGCTTTTTTCTGTTTTCTAGGCTATTTAAAATTTCATCTACCGTAATTTCCCTTTTTGATTTCTTCACGGGATGCTTAAATAGCCAATCCTCAAATGGCTTAGGATATTGATTTGATTTTACGGTTTCTGGTTGTTTTTCAGTCTCTATCTCCTTGTGAAGTTGGTCTTTTTTTTCAATTACTTCCTGGATAATATTTTCATTTATGATATTTGAATATACATTTTCGTTCAACACCCTATCTTGTTCCTCTTTTTTAATATGATTTGTATTGGTAATTGTCTTCTTTTCTTGACTGTTTTGTTTTATCAATAAGTTTTCAGATAATTTTTTGAGCTGCCTTCTGTCGTGAAATCGAATAGCGGTTTTCTTCAATACATTTTCGACCCCCGTCCTGTTTTGTTTTTTTAGAACCGTATATAAGAAGAAATGGCAGAAACTAGAATAGGGATATTTCACTGTCAAGTTATACAGCGCCTCAAGATCACGATCATTAATTTGATCTTTATTTTGAATTAGATAATCAATATTTTTAAGTGAAGTATTTACCATTCTCCCCCAAATATTTTATCATAAATATCCTGTGTAAGTTGAAAATTGAGTTCTTCAACTAATTGTTCTTCAATGGATGTGAAATCTCTACTGGCATCATAATCAACAAACGCACTAAATGGAGAATTATTTAATCCAATGGAATCATTATTTCTAAAGTAGGTGCTCACTGAGACATTCATTTTCAACCTATTTTGAGCTGCGGACTCGCTTTGAGCTTGAATATTTATAGGAGAGACTAAATAATTACTAATGACTCCTGTGATTTGTATGTCCCCTTTACTATCAACTAGGTCAAGCTTTGTTTGAGCCTGCATGATGTCTCTTAAACTTTCTGTAAATGAAGCGGATAGAAACGCTCCTCCAATGGTGCTGTTGTTTTCAAAAAAGTCAACTTGAACGGTATTAGCATCAATTTCTTCTCCACTTCCACCACCAGGCTTAAAACTAAATTGAGGTAGAGCACAACCGCCAACAGATAGGCTAAGTACTACGATATGAAAAAATTTATTTTTCATTTTAATATTTCGTATTCCTTAATTTTTCTGTAAAGTGTTCTTTCGGAAATCCCTAATTCTTTTGCTGCATTTTTCCTTCTTCCATTATGCTTTTTGAGTGCTTTTTGAATTAGTTCCTTTTCTCTTTCTTCCAGTGATAAAGATTCTTCTATTTCAACACTTTCCTGAAAAGATTCCTGAAATGTGCTTGGTTCGTTCTTATGTTCTATTGTAAAGTCACTGATTACAGGCGGCTGGTTAGAAACATCACCCTGATTGGTATGGAGCCGAGTAATTATCGCTGTCTTTTCATTATTGCTTAATTCATTGTTATTAATCAGATCCACAATTACCCTTTTCATTTCAGTAACATCGTTTTTTAAATCAAACAGTACTTTATATAGAAGGTCACGTTCTGAAAAACTATCGTCTTCCTTCTTTTGATCTATGACCATTGGTAAATTCTTATTGCCATTAGAATTTGAAAGATATGTAGATAGAATTATTGAATCTACTTCTCTTTGACTTTCAATTACAGATATTTGCTCAGCTATATTTTTTAGTTGTCTGATATTTCCAGGCCAATTATAGCTACATAGCTGTTGCACCGCTTCTTCATCTAATTTAATACTGGGCATTCTATACTTTTCGGCAAAATCAGCAGAAAATTTCCTAAACAGCAAATGGATATCCTCTTTTCTATCTCTAAGAGGTGGAAGATAGATGGGGACTGTACTTAGTCTATAAAATAGGTCTTCTCGAAATTTCCCTTTTTCTATCGCCTTTTGAACATTTTCATTAGTTGCAGCAATTATCCTTACGTTGGTTTTTTTCACTTTTGATGATCCTACTCGGATGTATTCCCCGGTTTCAAGTACTCTTAATAACCTTACTTGAGTAGGTAAGGGTAGTTCAGCGACCTCATCTAGGAATATGGTGCCTCCATCAGCTACTTCGAAATAACCTTTTCTGCTGTCAGTTGCTCCAGTGAATGCTCCTTTTTCATGTCCAAACAATTCAGAATCAATTGTGCCTTCTGGTATGGCCCCACAGTTTACGGCAATGTATTCATGATGTTTTCTTGAGCTGTAATGATGTATGATCTTTGGCATATTTTCTTTACCAGTACCACTTTCACCTGTAATAAGCACTGTGATGTCTGTTGGAGCTACCTGAACAGCCACGTCCAATGCTCTATTTAAGGCAGGGGAATTACCAATAATGCCAAATCTATTTTTTACGGTTTGTAAATTCATGATAAAACAATTTCACCTTTTAAAGTTGCTGCCGTACAATCTTTAATTTTAACTAAAACATAATCTCCTTTCTTAGCGTTTTCTTTTGGAAAGACAATCATCGTATTTTCACTGTTTCTTCCACAGAGAAAATCGTTTGACTTTTTTGAAGGACCCTCTACCAAAACTTCTGCTACTTTACCAATTTGACGTTTATTACTTTCCAAGGAATGTTCTCTTTGCAAATCAATAACTTCTTGAAGTCTTGTTTTTTTTATTTCTAACGGAATATCGTCATCATACTTTCTCTGTGCTAAGGTTTTTGGTCTTTCAGAGTAAAAAAACATGTAAGCAAAATCAAATCTAACCTTACTCATTAAGGAAAGGGTTTCTTTATGCTCAAGATCAGTTTCACCACAAAATCCGGTGATGATATCAGTTGAAATGGCACAACCAGGTATAATCCTTTTAATGGCATCAATTCTATCTAGATACCACTCTCTAGTGTAACCACGATTCATCTTTTTGAGAATGGGAGAGCTTCCCGACTGAACTGGTAAATGAATATAGTTACATATATTTTTGTATTTCTGCATGATGTGTAACACCTTGTCAGTCATGTCCTTAGGGTGTGAAGTGGAAAATCGGATTCGAAGATCTGGAGCTACATGGGCAACCATTTCAAGTAATTCTGCAAAATCTGTGGTAGGATTTTCTTTATTAATTATTTCTCCCTTCTTATTCACATTCCACCTGTAACTATCCACATTTTGACCTAAAAGCGTTACTTCTCTGTATCCGTTTTTGTACAGTTCTTTAGCCTCTGCAACTATGCTTAAAGGATTTCTACTTCTTTCTCTTCCTCTAGTAAATGGGACAACGCAAAATGAACACATGTTGTCACATCCTCTCATGATAGAAATAAATGCGGAAACGCCATTGTTGTCTAACCTTACTGGACTGATATCTGCGTAAGTTTCTTCTCTCGATAAAAGAACATTAACACTCTTGTGCCCATCTTCTACTTCTACAAGTAATCTGGGTAAATCTCTGTAGGCATCAGGGCCAACAACAAGGTCAACTAATTTTTCTTCTTCTAAGAGACTTTCTTTCATTCGTTCCGCCATACATCCCAATACTCCAATAATTAAACTAGGATTACTTTTTTTTAGCGCATTGAATGACTTCAATCGATTTCGTACGGTTGACTCTGCTTTTTCTCTTATGGAACAAGTGTTTAATAAAATAAGATTAGAATCTTCAAAGTTTCTTGTGGTTTGATATCCGTGTTTATCTAAGATGGAGGCTACAATTTCACTATCTGAAAAATTCATTTGACAACCGTAGCTTTCCAAATACAATTTTTTTTTGTTTTTTTCTGTGCTATCAATTACAGTAGCTGTGCCTTGAACTTCTTCTTTTAAAACTTGATTCATTGTTGATTTGAATTTGTAACAAAAGTATAATTTAAATCAAAAACTGACAATTTGTCAGCGCAAAAATGTAGTTAAAATATCATAATCAAAACAGATTTACAGACATTGAAAATTTAAACTAACTTGTTTTTTAGCCTTAATATTTTATTTCTTTGTAGGAGAAATTTTAATTTTTTTTTCAAAATCAATGAGTAATTTAGTCATAGTAGAGTCCCCCGCAAAAGCCAAAACAATAGAAGGTTTTTTAGGGAGTGATTTCACGGTTAGATCTTGTTATGGACACATAAGAGAACTTCCGAAAAAAGGGGATCCAATTGATGTTGAAAATAATTTCAATCCGACTTATGTAGTTCCACAAGACAAAAAAAAGGTGGTGTCAGAACTTTCCAGTTTAGCCAAAAAATCCAACATCGTTTGGCTTGCAACGGATGAAGACCGTGAAGGAGAAGCCATATCTTGGCACTTACTACATGCATTAAAGTTAAAGGAAGAGAATACAAAACGAATTACATTCAATGAAATCACTAAAAATGCAGTATTAAAAGCAGTAGAGAATCCTCGAGATATTGATGAAAACCTAGTAAATTCTCAGCAGGCTAGAAGAATTCTTGATCGTCTTGTAGGGTATGAGCTTTCTCCAGTGTTATGGAGAAAGGTAAAACCTAATTTATCTGCAGGTAGAGTTCAATCGGTTACTGTAAAGTTAATCGTTCAACGAGAACAAGAAATAGCCGATCATAAACCTGTAGAGACCTTTAAAGTTGTGGCCAACTTTGAGTATAACGGAGTGCCATTTAAGGCTGAATTGTCCTCTAATTTAGCGTCTGAGAATGAGGCAAGTACTTTTTTAAATTCTTTGAAAAATAAAGAATTTAAAGTTATTCGAGTAACCAAAAAGCCGGGGAAAAGAACGCCTTCAGCTCCCTTTATCACTTCAACTCTTCAACAAGAAGCCAGTAGGGTATTGGGGTTTAGTGTATCTAGAACCATGTCCGTAGCCCAGCGTCTATATGAATCTGGACATATAACTTACATGAGGACTGATTCGGTAAGTCTTTCTAAAGATGCCATGACATCAGCACAACAACAAATAACTAGGTCTTTTGGTTCACACTACTGTAATCCAAGAAAATATCAAAACAAAAATAAATCTGCACAGGAAGCTCACGAAGCGATAAGACCTACAAATTTTGGTTTAAGTTCTTTGGATAATGATAGCCCAGAAGATAAGTTGTATAAGTTGATTTGGAGGAAAACCATTGCTTCACAAATGAGTGATGCAGAAATAGAAAAAACTACAATAGAAATTGGTTTTGAAGGAATAAGTCAGCACTTTTTATCTACTGGAGAAGTCATAAAATTTGATGGTTTTCTGAAAGTGTACAATCTCTCCTCTGAAAAAGAAGGACAAAGTATTTTACCCAATGTAAATGATGGTGATATAGTAAATTGTGTTGATGTATTAGCTACACAAAAATTTTCACGACCGCCTGCAAGATATACAGAAGCTTCCCTAGTAAAAAAATTAGAAGATTTAGGCATTGGGAGACCATCCACTTATGCTCCAACGATTAAGACAGTTCAAGACAGAGGTTATGTGGAAATAAAAGATCTTGAGGGTGTTGATAGGGATATTACTCAATTTGAGTTTTCTTCAGGTGAAATCAAAACAAATAAACTCACCGAGAAAGCTGGAGCTGACCGAAAAAAAATGATGCCTACCACAATAGGTGAAGTTGTTAATGACTTTTTATCAGAGCATTTTCAAAAGATAATGGATTATAATTTTACAGCAGATATTGAAAAAGAATTAGATGCGATTGCAAATGGTTCTTTAATCTGGTCTGATATGTTAGGTAAATTTTACAAACCTTTTCATAAAAATGTTACCTATATTCAAGAAAATGCAGAACGTGCTAATGGAGAACGCCTACTCGGAAATGATCCAAAATCAGGTGATCCTGTTTATGCAAAACTTGGAAAATATGGTCCAATTATACAAATTGGGGACACCAAAGATGAAGACAAAAAACCTAGGTTTGCAAGCCTTAAAAGTGATCAGAACATAAAGACTATAGATTTAGATTCAGCTCTATCTTTATTTGAATTTCCAAAGTTGTTAGGCACATTTGAAAAGGATGAAGTATACTTGAAACTTGGAAGATTTGGTCCTTATATTCAGTTCGGCAAGACCAATGTTTCTATTGAAAAAGGAGATGATGTTGATCAGATTGACCTAGAAAGAGCCACCATTTACATTAAAAAGAAAAAAGAACTTGATGCCCCAATAATGATGTATGAGGATCTCCCTGTTACTAAAGGTAAAGGTAGATTTGGTCCTTTCATCAAATGGAATGATACTTTCATTAATGTCAATAAAAAGTATGATTTTGATCAGCTTTCGGATGAAGATATAGTAGAATTAATTGAAGAAAAAAAGAAAAAAGATAAGGAGAAATTAGTTCATCACTGGGAAGCTGAAGGTATTACCGTAGAAAAGGGTAGATGGGGTAAGTTTTTTGTTATTTCCGGAAAAAAAAGAAGACAGTTAGATGCTAAGAAAGATCCTAAGTCAGTTACACTTGAAGAGGCAAAATCCATCTTAAAATCATAATTTAATGAATCTTGACATTTATTTCAAGCCGATTGAAAAATTGGATTTTAAAAATAATTCTATAGGTTCATTTTGTGAGTTTTATGACGTTAATTTTCCAGATTGGGAAGAAGCTGATATTGTAGTTTTAAGTGTAGAACAACAACAAAGCTTAAAGGACAGATTAGAAGATGAGGTATTTCATGTTTTTGTAAGGAAAAAGTTTTATGATTTTTATCTTCCTTCCATTAAGAACGTTAAACTGGTTGATCTAGGTGTTGTAGAAAAGGGTGCTCAACATAGAGATACTTTAATTGCCTTGCAAGACATAACGGCTGAGGTTCAAAAAAAAGGTAAATTTTTGATCATTCTTGGAAATTCTCAAGAATTGACATATGCCAACTATTTGGGATATAAAAACATAGAACAGACGGTAAACGTAACTTGCATTGATAAAAAAATTGATTTAGAAACTGATCAAGAAAATTCGTTATCAGATAATAATTTTATAAATCACTTACTTACCACAAAACCCAATTTTTTATTTAATTTTTCGATCCTTGGAAGTCAACAATTCTATCTTTCACCTTCTCAATTAAGCTTGTTTGAAGAGTTGTATTTTGATTGTTTGAGACTAGGGGAGTTACAACAAAATTTGAAACTTGCAGAACCTTACCTAAGAAATACGGATATTCTTTCGATAGACTTATCCTGCCTTAGAGCATCAGACTACGATAATACAGGAGAAAATGGTCCAAATGGTTTTTTTGCAAACGAATTATGTCAACTGACAAGGTATGCAGGAATTAGTGACAAACTAACTAGCTTTGGAGTGTATAATTTACAAAATAATCTGAATGAGGCAGAAGCTGAATTGGTTGCCCAACTCTTATATTTTGCCGTTGATGGGTTTGCTAAAAGAAAGAAAGATTACCCCATAGGAACCAAAAAAGACTATACTAAATATTCTGTTTTCCATGAAGAACTTAATCATAATCTGGTCTTTTACAAGAGTCCAAAAACAGAAAGATGGTGGTTAGAAGTCCCTTATCCTCCATTAAAAGATTTTAAATTTGAACGCCATAATTTAGTCCCATGTGATTACGAAGATTACATAACTGCACAAAAGGGATTAATTCCTGATCTATGGTGGATGACATATAGGAAGTTAAATTAGTTTAATTTTATTATCTTTACCATCTTAATTTTTAGCATATTTAGTTAAGATTGATCGAAACAAAATCAACTTTGCTTCGTAACAATTTGATTACTAATACTTTATATATGAAAAAGCTTTTATTTGTTTTTATTTTCATAGGATCTTTTTTGGTAAACAATGCTCAGCAAGATTACCAGATTACGCATTACATGTTTGATAACATATCTTTTAATCCTGGGTATGCGGGTATGAATAATAATATTTGTGGAACTATACTAGGGCGTCAGCAGTGGGCTGGTTTTACAGGTAGTCCTACTACTGGTATTTTAAATGTTCATGCACCAGTTGAGATGGTTAGAGGTGGTATAGGTTTAACTTATGTAAATGATCAATTGGGTTTTGAAAAAAATAATATTGCTAGACTTAATTACTCTTATCACCTAGGTATTGGAGCAGGTCAGCTTGGTATTGGGGCTAGTTTGGGTATTTTACAAAAAAGTATAGAAGCTACCTGGCAAACACCATCCGGAAACCCTTGGCAACAAGATCAAAGTATTACCGCTGAACAAATGTCAGGAGTTGTGCCAGATTTTAATTTAGGAGTTTTCTATAAAACCAACGAACTGTATTTGGGGATTTCTACCACACACATAGGTGGATTACAGATGAGCAACTTAAACGTACAAAACGTGCATCATTATTGGATAACCGCTGGTTATAATTATGATATTACACCTGATATTAAGTTGCGTCCAAGTTTACTAATCAAGTCAGATGCTTCTTCTACTATTATGGATATTAATGTGAATGCACTTTACCAAAATAAATTTTGGGGAGGGATAACGTGGAGAGTAGGTGACGAAGTAGCTCCTATGCTAGGATATCAGCATTCTCTCGGTGATGGAAGTTCTCTTCGAATTGGATATGCATATGGTGTGACCACAAGTGAAATTGCTACTTACAGCTCTGGATCTCATGATATCATGCTGAATTATTGTTTTAGTTTAGCAAAGCCTCCTACAATAGAAAAATCGAAAAATCCTAGATTCTTATAATATTAATGAAACTTAAAAATTTAAATAACGTATTAAGTGGTCCCTCAAACTATAATGTTTGGGACTTTTTAAAAGAGAATAAGATGAGAAAGATACTTTATTTTATTTCAATAGCTTTCCT
>JAYPLD010000017.1:7308-29099 GCA_038129265.1 Crocinitomicaceae bacterium | reverse complement strand
AAATTTCTTACCAATTTACAGATTCAAATAATTGCATGAATATAATTTCAGATTCAATTTTTGTTAATCAGCCAACATCTGTATCTCTAGTCGATTTTGATATTTGCGCAAATGATTCAGCTTTCCCACTATCTAGTGGATTTCCAAGCGGTGGTATTTATTCGGGACCAGGAATATCAAATGGAATATTTGATCCTAGTTTAATCAATGACTCCAGTTCCTTATATACTTATGTCTATTCAGATTCAAATAATTGTACATCAACAGATACTGCTGTGATTCGTGTTAATTCTTTGCCAAATGTGCAATTGTTAGTCCCAAACAATATTTGTCCAAATGCTCCTATTCTTAATTTAAATGGGGGAAGTCCAGTTGGTGGTATATACAGTGGTGTTGGTGTAATAGGTAATGATTTTGATCCTAGTTTAGTTGGGACAAATAACGCTATCATCCAATATACTTACACCGATTCTAATAATTGTGCCGTTAGTGTTTCCAACTCCATATTTGTTTTTCCATATAATTCTGCAGTCGTAAGTGGAGATACAGATGTTTGCGAAGGTTCTTCCACTACATTAACTGCTAGCGGTGCAGATTACTACATTTGGAATAATACAGATACATCAGATCTAATCACTATATCACCCACTACTGATGTTGGTTTTTTATTAATAAGTTATGATTCTAACGGCTGTCAATACAACGATTCTGTTTTTGTTCATGTAAATCCCATACCAAGCCTAACCATTTTTGGACCTGACACCATATGTCAAGATAGCATTGCTGTTTATCAAGCATTGACTACTGCTTCTAGCTATTTTTGGAATACCAATGATACCACACCATCTATTAGTGTTGGTCCTTACCCAGTTGGTAGCCAACTAGTTTTCAGCGTGGGAGTCACAGATACGAATGGTTGCACAAATAATGATTTTACAACGCTACATGTACAACAATGCAGTTTATTAGAAATGTATCGTGAGGAAGAAGGAGATGTTAAAATTTATCCTAACCCAAGTTCTGGAGAGTTTTATGTTGAGTTACTCAACTTTGGTTCTAATCTAAAACAAATTCAAGTTTTAGATATAACGGGAAAAGTTATTTCTGAACAAACAAAAAGTTGCAAAGATTGTATTTTGGGTTACCAACAAATATCTTCGGGTATCTATTTTATAATCGTTAAATCCAGTCATTTTTCTATAACAAAGAAGCTTATAGTTAAACAATAAACTTTTCGCCTTTCTCTGCCATTGATTTTAATAGGGGTCTTGGATTAAATTTTGGCCCATGAATGGAGGCATAGTGTTCCATTCTACTTACTACATGATCCAATCCTAACAAGTTCATATAGCTAAAAGGTCCTCCAGACCAAGGTAGGAAACCTACTCCAAAAACTCCTCCGATATCTCCATCCTTTGGATTTTGAAGTATGTTATCTTCCAAACACCAGACCGCTTCATTCAAAAGCATTAACATGGTTCGTTCTTCAATTTCTTTTCGATCTATTTTTTTAGGAGATGGATTTCCAAAGTGTTGATAAGCATCTTGATTCGGTGAGGTTTTTCGAAGCCTTCCTTTTTTCATAGCGTAATTGTAGAAGCCTTTTTTGGCTTTTCTACCATGCAAACCAGCCTCAAACATTTTAGGCATCGAATAATTAATTTTAAAACCTTCTCTGCCTTTTAAAAGCTCAGCCATATTGCCGCTCATGACATGAGCTCCTACATCAATTCCTACTTCATCAAGAAGAGTAATGGGTCCTATTGGCATTCCAAGTGAAGTTAGTGCTCCATCTATATCTTCAATTCTCACTCCTTCCTCTATCATAAGAAGGCCTTCTATTAAATAAGGGCACAATATTCTATTGACATAAAAACCAGGCATGTCATTGACTACAATACAGGTTTTACCTTGTCTTTTGCCAATTTCATAACAAGTAGCTAATGTTTCTTCAGAAGTTTGATCTGTTTTAATGATCTCTAATAAAGGCATTTTGGGTACAGGTGAGAAATAATGCATGCCAATTACATTTTCTGGTTTTTTAGCCGCTTTAGACATTTCTGTCAATGGCAATGATGAGGTGTTTGAAGCAAAAATGAAATCCTCATGGCAAACGGTTTCCAACTCTTTAATGACTTTTTGTTTGATTTCCATATTCTCAACAATAGCTTCAATTACAACATCTACTCCTTGAAACCCCTTAAAGTCAGTTTGTCCTACAGCACGTTGTACAATGGTTTTAGCTTCCGTGTCCTTTAGTTGTTTCCTTTTTAATTTTCGTTTCAATCCTTTCCAAATGGCGCTTTTAGAAGATTGTATCATGTCTTCGCTTAAATCTTTCAGTATCACATCCATACCGTTATTTACAGAAACGTCAGTAATTCCTCCTCCCATAAACCCAGCTCCTAAAACAGCTATACGGTCTGTGTTTTTTGGTTTGGCTTTATATGGGTTCTTCTTTTTTTCTGTGGTGGTAAAAAATAGATTTCTTAACGCTTTGGAGACATCAGATAACATCAATTCTTCAAAAAGAACTACTTCTTTTTCGTATCCATTTTTAAGCCCTTTTTTTAAACCTGCTTCTACACAATCTATAATGGCAATTGGTGCGGGGTAATTTCCTTTAGTTGCTTTCAGTGTTTTTTTACGAGCTTGACTAAATACAACGCCTCTACCCAATGACGAATCAAGTAATTTTTCAACTAGTGATTTTTTTATGGGTTTTCGTTGAAATTTACCGCTATTCATTTTGGTAACAAGTGTTTTTGCAGCACGATGTAATTTGGAGTGATGAACTACCTCATCAACTAATCCCATTTTTTTAGCAGGGTAGGCAAATACATTTTTTCCTGTAAGCATAATATCTAATGATTTTGCTAACCCCACTAATCTTGGTAATCTTTGTGTGCCACCAGCACCTGGAAGTAAGCCTAATTTAACTTCAGGTAGCGCCATTTTCGTCTTGGTGTCATCAGTGCAAATTCTAGCATGACAAGCCAATGAAATTTCAGTTCCTAATCCGTAACATGTCCCATGAATAGCAGCCACAATGGGTTTTCTGCAATCTTGAATAGCTTGTAGCATGGCATGACCTTTTCTGCTTGTTGGTTGAAAATCACCTACCTTTTCTCCTTTGAATGATTTGATGTCTGCTCCTGCTATAAAATCTTTCTTGGCACTTATTAAAATGGCACCTTGGATTTGATCATTTTGATTTACTTCGTTGAATACTTCTTCAAAATCACCAATTAAAGTAGGTGAAACAATATTCATTTTATCATTTTTGGAATCTATCCAGATGGTAGCTATTCCATTTTCAATTTCTAATCTAAAAAAGTCGTTATTCATTATCCTTCGTATTTTTTAATAATCATAGCATGTCCGTGAGCACCTGCAGCGCATGCAGATAACATGGCGTATTGACCATTTTCTTCAATTAATCGGTTTGCCGCTGTGGTTAACAATCTAGCTCCCGTTGCACCAAATGGATGTCCTATAGAAAGCGAGCCCCCCCAATTATTGACCTTATTCATATCTATTTCCCCCACCGGTTTTTCTTTTTGTAATTCTATTTTACAGAACTCATCATCTGCAAGGCATTTTATGTTGGTTAAAACTTGACCTGCAAAAGCTTCATGAATTTCGAATACATCTATGTCATTTAATGATAAATTAGTTTGATCTAGCACTTTACTCATGGCGTAAGCAGGACCTAGCAGTAACTCGTCTTCAAGTCTTTGCCCAGTAAAACAATAATCTATGATTTCTGCTTTTGGAGTAAGTCCTAACTCTTTAGCCCTTGACTCAGTCATTAGTAAACAAACGGCACTTCCATCTGTTAAAAAAGAAGAGTTAGCGGCTGTTAGGGTTCCATGCTTCTTATCAAAAGCAGGTTTTAACTTGGCTAATTTTTCGATAGGAGTCCCACTTCTGATTCCATTGTCCTTTTTGATCATTTTAAAATCAGGTTCAATTTCTACTGGAACTACTTCTTTTTGGTGATGGCCATCTTCCCAGGCTTTTTCAGCATTATCATGTGATCGTTTAGCAAATATATCTTGATCTTCTCTGGATACGTTGTGCTTAGCTACCATGATATCGCAGTCTTGACCCATGGTTTTTTTAGTAGTAAATTCTGTTATGGCTGGTATTTCAGGCAAAAAATCCTTCAGTTTAAAACCAAGAACAAATTTGATCATATCCGCAGTTGACCGTATTTTATTTCCTTTCATCAGTTTTGTACGCATGTGCTTTTTATATCCTATTGGTGTTTCAGAGGCACTGTCAGCTCCACCAGCAATAACCACCTGTGCTTGTCCCGTTGCAATTTCTCCAATGGCAGCTACTATGGCTCTATTAGCCGAAATACATGCTTGTGTTACGGTATGACAAGGTGTTTTATTGGGAATCCCTGCAGTAAGTGCTGATTCTCTTGCCATATTGCTTGTTTTAAGGGTGTGAATTACACAGCCCATGACTACGCTATCCACTTCATTAGGGTCTATACCCGTTTTTGATACGAGTCCTTTAATAGCTAATTGTCCTAATTCATAGGTCATGGTGTTTAAAAATTCTGTTTCTGACCTCAAAAACGGAGTTCTACAACCGTCTACTAATACAATTTTATCTTTCATTTTCTTTTACTATGCGTGCATTGTAAAGAAACACAAATTATCTAATTCATGCACTATTATCCCATGTTTTTTTAAAAACCATCAATTATTATTTCAATTTTCAATGCAGTGTGAATTAATTTTCACATATTTAGTGCTTGGATAATTACGAAAAAATAGCTGAAGGTGTTGTTGTAAACAGAATTCGTTCTTCTTGGATTGAATTATACAAACTATATAATGACCAAGCTGCAGAGAAAGGTGTAAGTCTTTCTATGGCGTTTGTCTTATTAACAATCAATGAAAACTTCGGAACTCCTGTCACCAAAATTGCACCTAGGATGAGTATGGAACCCAATAGTCTATCCAGAATTTTAAAGGCAATGGAGAAAAAAGGGGCTATTTATAAAAGAAAAGATAAGGCTGATAAACGAAAAGTATACATATGCCTTACAGACTACGGTTTGGAGCTTAGGGATTTGGCTGCACAACGATTATTTTCATTTGAAAAAGCAATTCATGAAAATGTAGATGCTAAAGATATTGAGGCATTTTTTAGGGTAATGAATAAAATACCATCCGTTGTAAATGTGATAAAGAACAATAAGTAATTACCAATTATATTCCTTGTTTTCCACTAAATTTTCTGCAATTGATCTTCTAATTTTTGTTGGATTTAAATGGGGTTGAGGCGTCAGCAGTTTGATGTAGTAACGTAATGTTTTGTTTTTGGTATCTGGTAAGCTATCTACAATGGTATTTGCACAATGAACAATTTTTATGTTTGCTTCATAAAGTTGTAGAGCCAACACATTTTCCTTTTGCTGGATCGTTCCATTAGATCCTTTTTGTTCCTTAAGTTTATTAACTCTTAAATATACAGACTCAGCTACATACGTTTCTGTGAGTATATCGGATAGATTCATAATAATCTCCTGCTCGTTTTCCAGTTCCATTCCAAATGCGTCAAATGCATACTTTGAAAGAATTAAAAATAAATGCTTATAGTTTTCAATTACCTTTTCAGAAGTAAGTTTTTGAATTCTTAAAAACCTCTTCAATAACGTAATAGGAATTTTTTTACCTGCTTCTTTTAGGTTTAGTTCCTTTGTTTTAAAGGCTCTTTTCATTAGCTCAGCAAAGGCAAGCATCCTGTTTATTTCATTAGTCCCCTCGTATATTCGCGTAATTCTGGCATCTCTATAGCCCATTTCAACTCCCGTTTCTGCACTGTAACCCATTCCACCATGAATTTGTAACGATTCATCTACGCAATAATCTAGTACTTCTGTACTGTATACTTTCATCATGGCACATTCAATAGCAAACTCTCTTAGGGCTTCTAATTTTACCTCGTTTTCAGATTTTCCTTCATTTTTTAACTCCGATTCTTTTGAATCAATATTTTTTCCTGTTCGATATATGGCCGATTCAGCTGCAAATATTTTTCTAGCCATTTCACCCATTTTGTGCTTCATAGCCGCAAACTCAGCAATACTTTTTCCAAATTGCTTTCTTTCAATGGCATATGTAATAGCCTTATTAAGGGCAAACTTGGCACCTCCAATAGATCCAGCGGCTAATTTGATTCTGCCTGAGTTAAGGATGTTTAAAGCAATTTTAAATCCGCCTTCACGTTCTCCTAAAAGGTTCTCTATTGGAACGGGGCAGTCATTAAAAAACACCTGTCTCGTTGAAGATCCTTTAATACCTAATTTTTTTTCTTCTTCTCCTAGTGTAATTCCCCCAAAAGATTTTTCTACTATAAATGCGGAAAGATTTTTATCATTTTCAATTTTGGCAAATACAACAAATAAATCGGCAAAACCGGCATTGGTAATCCACATTTTTTGTCCATTAATCAAAAAACGTTTGTTCGCCTCATCTAAGGTTGCTTTTGTTTTTCCAGAGTTGGCATCCGATCCAGCGCTTGGCTCCGTTAGTGCGTAAGCTGCTTTCATTTCAGCAGTGGCGATTTTGGGTAAATACTTTTTCTTTTGTTCCTCATTTCCATAATAGACTATGGGTAAAGATCCGATAGAAACATGTGCGCCAAGTGTCGTTGCAAATGAAAACCCCCAAGACATGGCCTCTGTAAATAAAAGACCTGAATTAAAGTCTAAGTTTGTTCCTCCATAGGTTTCGTTTATGTGTAGTCCACATAGTCCTAGTTCAGCACTTTTGTCAAGTAAATTGGAAATAAATGAAAGATCTTTGGAAGCATCTGGTTCTTCAGGAAGACCATGCAATTCTTTCTTTAAAAAATCCTGAACCATATCTTTTAACATTTGCTGTTCTTCGTTCCATTCTTCAGGAATAAAAATAGATAATGGATTAGTTTTATGAATTAAAAAATCTCCGCCTTTAATTTTCATTTTATTTTAGTATTAAATAGAATGTAAACATACAAATTATATGCATGCATTGAAAACATATGCTGAACTTAAACAATTGTTTATTAAAAAAGTAGCTTATCACTATTCATTTCGTGAGCAGGAACAATTGTTTTTTTTGGTTTTGTTTCATCTGACTAATTGGTCTAAAGTAGATTTTTCTATGCACAGATCTAATTTAGTGGAAGAGCATTATTTTAAAAGATTTCTTTCCATTATTGAGCAACTCAATTTAGGAAAACCTATTCAACATATTTTAGGATGTACCTCGTTTTATGAATTGGATATTAAAGTCAATAATCACACCTTGATTCCAAGACCAGAGACAGAAGAATTGGTGTTATATGTACTAGAAGATATAAATCCCAACGATATACTTAATGTGATTGATATAGGAACAGGATCCGGTTGCATAGCTTTAGCCTTAAAGCAACAAAGGGAGCTAATAAAAGTAATTGGTGTAGATCAATCTGAAGATGCTTTAGAAGTGGCCCATTTTAATGCTGAAAAGTTAAATATTGATGTTCAATTTATAAAAGATGATATTATTCAACCTTTAAAAAAATATCCTCCCCTGGATTATGTAGTCAGTAATCCACCTTATATTCCTCAATCTGAGTTAAAATCAATGTCTACCATAGTGAAAAATCATGAGCCTCATTTAGCTTTATTTGTACATGATAATGATCCCTTATTTTTTTATAAATCGATTTTAGCATTTTGTCATTCAAACCTTAAAAATCATGGTAAAATATTCTTTGAAATACATGAGGATTTTGGTGACGAAATGGTAAATTTGATGAGTGATAATCACTATTCTAACATTGAATTAAAAAAAGATTTACAAGGAAAAAATAGGTTTTTAAAAGCTATCAAGATTGAGTAAAAATCCCAAAGAAAGAATTAAAGAGTTACGTACTTTACTTCATCGCTACAATGTAGAGTATTATGTAAACAGTCGTTCCTTAGTAAGTGATTTTGAGTTCGACCATTTAATGAAAGAATTAGAAGAATTAGAGGAAAAATATCCTGCATTCTATGATGAGAATTCTCCATCAAAAAGAGTAGGAGGAGAGGTTACCAAATCATTTCAAAGTCATGCTCACGAATACCCTATGCTTTCTTTATCAAATAGCTATTCTAAGCAAGATATTATTGATTTTGATCAACGAATTAAAAAAGTGATTGATGATCCTTTTGAATATATATGTGAGTTAAAATATGATGGGGTCGCTATAAGTCTAATTTACGAAGATGGGGAGCTAATCAGAGCTGTTACTAGGGGAGATGGAACAACAGGAGAAGTAGTAACCAATAACATTAGAACCATATCTTCTATTCCACTTAAATTAATGGGTGACTTTCCTAAAAAAATAGAGGTGAGAGGAGAAGTGATCTTTCCTAATTCTGCTTTTAAGGAACTTAATAAACAAAGAAAAGCTGAAGGATTGCCTGTATTTGCTAACCCAAGAAATACCGCTTCGGGTTCACTCAAGCTACAAGATTCAGGTGAAGTAGCTAAGAGAAAGTTAGATTGTTTTTTGTATGCTGCATTTTTAAATGATTCCAACTTCAATAGTGCTTATGATCAGTACGAGTATTTGGAAAAACTAGGTTTTAAAACTCCTCAATCTACTAATAGATTCATTGAAAGATCAAATTCCATTGATCAGATAATGGGTTTTATTAATTATTGGGAAAAAGAAAGAGAAAATTTAGATTTTGAAATTGATGGTATTGTGATTAAGGTGGATAAACTTGATTTTCAGCTCCAAATTGGTAATACAGCTAAATCACCTAGATGGGCAATAGCGTATAAGTACAAAGCCCAGCAGGTCTCTACTATATTGAAAAACATCACTTTTCAGGTGGGAAGAACAGGTGCAATCACACCTGTCGCTCAATTAAAACCAGTGGAAATAAGTGGATCCGTTGTAAAGAGGGCGAGTGTTCATAACGAAGATCAAATTAAGAAACTAGACCTGAGGATAGGTGATCAAGTTTTTGTTGAAAAAGGGGGTGAAATCATCCCAAAAGTAACAGGTGTACTACTGGAAAAAAGAAGTAAGTCTAGTCAGCCATTTAACTTTATTAAATATTGTCCAGAATGCGATAACCAACTAATAAGAGACGAAGGAGAAGCTCAACATTATTGTCCTAATTCGGATGGGTGCCCACCACAAATTAAGGGTAAAATGATTCACTTTATTGGTCGAAAGCAGATGAATATAGATGGAATAGGTAGTGAAACAATTGATCTCCTATTCAGTGAGGGATTAGTTAAAAATATTGCTGACTTATATGAATTAAAAAAGACTGATATATTGCCTTTAGAAAGGATGGCAGAAAAATCAGCAGATAATATTATAAATGGAATAGAAGAGTCAAAGAAAACACCATTTCATAAACTGCTTTTTGCATTAGGGATTAGATATGTTGGTGAAACTGTTGCGAAAAAATTAGTAGCCCATTTCATGAGTATGGACGCTTTATTAAAAACCAATCAAGAAGAGCTAGAAAGCGTAGATGAAATTGGAGATAAAATAGCTGTATCTGTATTAGAATTTATCCAAAACAAAAATAATATTGTACTCATTAACAGATTAAAGGAGTACGGGTTAAATATGGAAGTATCTAGACAAGAGGTAGAGCAATCCTCTAATTTATTGCAGGGTAAAAAGATTGTAGTTTCTGGAAAATTTAATATACACTCACGAGATGAAATCAAAGACATGATCACCCTCAATGGAGGAAAAATAGTATCTTCTGTTAGTGCACAAACAAATCTGATAGTAGCCGGAGAAAATATGGGTCCATCCAAATTAGCAAAAGCTAAAAGCTTAGCTATTGAAATCCTAACTGAAACTGAATTTTTATCACAATTAGGTACAGATCAAAATTCATCTCCTGAAAACTCTACCGGACAAGTCTCCCTATTCTAATGGTTTTACTATTTTTATGATTGTTATTACTGATCATGAAACCTTCATTTACTAGATTCAAATATTATTGGGGAGAACGTGTGATTTCAAAGCACATCAAAAAAGAATCAAGTAGAACGATGAGATCATGTAACATTGAGGATGCAAGATCTATAGGTATGTTATGTGAAATCAAGAGCAAAGAAGATTATCATGCATTGGTTGAAATTATTGAGTTTTTAAAAAAAGAATACTCAATACAGAATCTTAAAATTTTAGCTTTTTATCCTTTCAAAGACGAACCATTTTTTTTGAAGAGCAGATTAGGACTAGATTTTTTCTCGTTAAATGAACTGAATTATTACGGATTTCCAAATAACAGTATCGTACGAAATTTCATGAATGAACCCTTTGATATATTAATCGATTTAACGCAAAGGCGTATAGTTCCACTACGTCTGGTATTGCTTTTTTCTAAGTCTCCTTTTAAAGTGGGTAGCTTCTCTGATGAAAAAAAGCCTTTTTATGATTTGATGATCGAAACAGATCCGTCTGATTATAAAGAATACGTAACTCAAGTTACCAGTTACTTGAAAATTTTTGATAAAAATGATTAAATCACCTACTAAAAACATCATTCTAATAGGTATGATGGGTAGTGGAAAATCAACTACAGCAAAAAAAATTTCAGAACTAACATATTTAACTCACTTAGATACCGATGAATTGATTTCTGCTTCTCATCAAAAATCTATTCAGAACATTTTTGATGCCTTTGGTGAAAAACAATTTAGAGAGTTGGAACATGAAGTGGCTAAAAATTTACCAAAAGAAAATCATGTGATAAGTACTGGAGGAGGAATGCCCTGTTACCATGAAAACATGGACGTTCTAAACCAAAATGGGATTACGTTTTATTTAAGTTCGCCTGTCGAACTGTTGTTTAGTCGATTGAAAAACAAAAAAAATCGCCCTCTATTTAAAAATCAACTAGACCAATTTGAGTCATTTTTAAATGAAAGAATAGCCTATTATGAAAAGGCACATGTGACAATTGATGTTTCTGATAAAAATGTGAATCAAGTTGCTTTAGAAATTTTAAATTTTATCAATTCTTGATGCCTTCTAAATGCATTAAGAAAGCATAATCCAGTGCAATCTCTTTCAGATACTCAAATCTTCCAGAAGCGCCTCCATGTCCAGCGCTCATGTTGGTTTTTAATAATAATAATCGATCATCTGTTTTAAGCTCTCTCAGTTTTGCCACCCATTTTGCAGGTTCCCAATATTGAACTTGTGAGTCGTGTAATCCTGTAGTTACCAATAAATTTGGGTAATCTTTTTTATCGATGTTGTCATATGGTGAATAGGATTTCATATAATGATAATATTCTTCGTTATTTGGGTTGCCCCATTCATCATATTCCCCAGTTGTTAGTGGTATGGATTCATCAAGCATAGTGGTGACCACATCAACAAAGGGTACATGGGCTATCACCCCATTATATAAATCCGGTTCCATATTGATCACTGCACCCATAAGTAAACCTCCAGCGCTTCCTCCGGCAGCATATAGGTTATTTGAAGAACAATATCCTTCTTCTATGAGCGATTTGCTGCAGTCAATAAAATCATAAAAGGTATTTTTTTTCTTTAATAGTTTTCCATTTTCGTACCATGATCTTCCCATTTCCTCACCGCCTCTGATATGTGCAATAGCAAAAACAAATCCTCTGTCAAGTAAGCTCAATCTATTGCTACTAAATGTGGCATCCATGCTGTATCCGTAAGAACCATATGCGTAGAGTAGGGTAGGGTTACTACCGTCAAACGCTATACCTTTTTTATGTACCAATGATACAGGTACCTTTGTTCCATCACGCACTTCTACCCAAAGTCTTTTTGAAACGTAATCGGCTTCATTATATTCACCTAAAACTTCTCTTACTTTGAGTGTGCTGGTTTCATTTGTTTCTAAGTCATACTCATAAACTGAACCTGGGTTAACAAGAGAAGTATAAAAAAAACGAAGTTTTTTGGAATCCAAATTGATATTTGTGGTTGTTTGAACAACATAGGTAGGTTCATTAAATGGAATTAAATGAGTTTTTAATGAATCTAGATCAACTACTTTCAAGTTCACAAGTCCATTAGATCTTTCCGAAACCACCATGTGACTTTTAAATATGTCTATCCCTTCAATAAGGGTGTCATTAGACCCTTCTATTACTGTTTCCCAATTCTCTTTTTCAGTATGATTGTTGTTACAAAATTTGATCGAAAAATTTTCATGATCTTGATTCGTTAGTATATAGAAACCATTAGGGTGATGATATAAACTGTATTCAAGACCTCTTTCTCTTTTTTGAAATATGACAGGTTTGCTAAATGGTTTTTCTGCATCTATTAATCGATATTCGTCACTAAGTGTACTCGAAGAGTTAATGATAATGTATTTCTCAGACTTAGATTTGTATACATAACAACTGTACGTTTCATCCTTTTCTTCATAAATTAAAACGTCTTCATCTTGTTCTGTTCCTATTCGGTGTGCGTAGATTTGATATGATCTGAGTGTTTCTTTATCCTGTACTGCATAAAAAATAGTTTTATCATCAGCCCAAGTAACAGATCCTGTTGTGTTTTCTAATACCTCTTTAAAATGTTTCCCTGTTTCTAAATTTTTTATTTTAATCTGATAGATTCTTCTTGAAAGCGTATCTATACTATATGCCATTAGTTTATTGTTTTTAGCAATATCATAATCTCCAAAATCAAAATAATCATGGTGATCAGCTAATAAATTACAGTCAATTAAAAGTTCATCAGTATTTTTTTCATTCTTTTTTCTCCAATATTTAGGATATTCTTTACCCTTTTTAAATTCTCTCCAATAGGTATATCCATGCCACTCATATGGAACACTAGAGTCGTCTTTTTTAATTCTGCTCTTCAGCTCTTTATATAAGTCCTCCTGCAGTTTTTCTGTCTCCCTTAATTCACGTGAAGTATATTCATTTTCGTTTTTAAGATAGTCTATAACTTTTGGGTTTTCACGGTCATTTAACCAGTAGTAGTTGTCAATTCGTTCGTCATTGTGAATCGTAAGGGTATGTGGTTGCTTATCGCAAGTTGGTGGTAATTTCAATTCATTCATATTTTGGGTGCATGAAGTAAAAATCAATGATAATATGATTACAGTTGATCTCATATATAACTAATATAACACAATCGAGAAAATGGCAAGTCCAATGATCAATTTATAGCAAGTATTTATGAGCTGATAATTTTTAGCATTTCTAGCATGATGTAATAGGTAAATGTTGAAGCTGATTACAATAAGTGAAATGACAAAATATATAGAGAAAGTGTTTTTAATCACTATTGGAAGTAAGGAAAGGATGGCTAGAATTGAGCTTAGCATCATAAAGAATATGATATATTTTGAATTTTTAATACCCAATATGATAGGAATACTTTTTTCACCCACAATTAAATCTCCTTTTAAGGAAATCATTTTTTTCACTATTTCTCTTGTGAGATCAATGGTGAAAATATACATGGAGAAAATGATTAATGTTTTGTCAATTTTAAGATTTAGCAAACACAATCCAATAAAAAAACTGATCATTAAAAGTGATGCACTTATTTCGCTTAGTAAAGGCTTTTTTCTCAGTTTGTGAGAGTAAAACCATAATGAAAAATTTAGCGACATGATGAAAATTAATATCCTAAAATTGATAAAATAGGAAATGATGATGCTTGTTAAAAAGCAAAAAATATACAGATTAAGACAGCTTTTTTTACTTACAATTCTATTGAAATACGTTTTTTGAGGTTGATTTATCATATCCTTTTCAAAATCATAAAACGCATTTATTACATAACCGCCCATAATGCTCAAAACAATAGCTGCTACATAAAGGTGTGTGTCAAGACTTTGGAGTGTGATGAAAAATCGTTTAGAGGTATTAAACATAAACAGCTGAACAAAGTATAAGCTTATAATGATTAGGGCAATATTATACCATCTAACAATAGACAATAATCCCAATAATTTTATGATTACAGGTTTGTTTTCAGATGGGTTTGGTATAGATTTAGAATCTATGGATGACATCTAATTGATAATCGCTCAATTTTTCTTGAGCTACTTCAAAGTTCTCTGTAAAACCTAAAATATATCCTCCGCCACCAGATCCACATAATTTTAAGTAATATGCATTGCTTTCAATTCCATCTTTCCAAAGCTTTCGGTAGAGCTTAGGGATCATAGGCTGGAAATGATCGTAAAGTACTTTTGAAAGTGATTTAACATTGCTTAGAAGGGATTTCCCTTCATTTTTTAAGAATGCTTCAATACTAGCATCATTGTATTTTTTGAACTTATTCTTGAGCATGTTTCTGAAACCCTCCTCTTTACATCTCTCAAGGAAATGCTGTACTAAAGGTTGCGTATTTCCAACTTGGCCTGTATTTAACAAGAATATAGCGCCATTTCCGTTTGCTGTTGCAGGAAGACCAACTGTGCCAATTTCATTTTTAGATTTGATAAGTACAGGGAGTTTTAAATAACAAATCAATGGATCCAGACCTGAACTTGTGCCATGATAGTAACTCTCTAGTTTGCCAAATGTATTTTTGAGCTCCAGTATGTCTTCATTTGAAATTTGGCTCTCTGCACCAATCTTATTTTCAACACAATATCGATCGTATATAGCTGCTACAATGGCTCCGGAGCTTCCTATTCCAAATCCTTGGGGAATAGAAGAATCAAAATGTAAGCCGTTGTCAAGATCAGACTTAAATTGAGTCAAGTCTAAAGAACATGGAAGTTCATTTTTATGTTGAAGTATTAGTAGGTGATGGTAAAATTTAATTAATAACTCATTAGACTTTCTTGATTCCTCCGTTTTGTTATCAAAAAGGAATTTACCATTGTAGTCTGTGTATGGTATGGACAATCCCATGGAATCTTGAATGATTCCATATTCTCCAAAAAGGAGGATCTTACCATAATATAGCGACTCTTTAATCATAGTATTCATTTAATACTTTCGCCCCTTTTCCCACTTCATCACAAATATACTGCTGATTTTCACAATAAACAATTAATTCTCGTCTAATAAAATCAAGCACTTCTTGTGTAAAACGTTTTGGATAGAGGACATGTAAATTAGCTCCTGCATCTAGTGTAAAACATATTGGGATTTTTGTTTCCCCTCTGAATTCCCATATTTTGTTTATGCAAGTTAGTGTTCCTTCTTTCATAAGGACGAAATAAGGGTTTGAAGTCATCATCATCCCATGTAGTGTCAGGGCTTCGCTTTCTGTTTTTGCTATGAATTCATCAAGATTACCTGATTTTAGAATATCTATCATGGATATGATGTTTTCCTGTGCTTGTAAAAATCGTTGCTTCGCAAAAGGGTGATTAGTCATTAAACCATGTCCTACTGTAGAACTTACCTTTTTTTGTCCTTTGTCGATTAGTAAAATAGTGTCCTGATATTCCTTAAATACATCATGTATTTCATGATGTTCGATAGCATATAAATCAGAAGTATGGCTAAGCTTATCATGCTTACCCCAAATAGCAAGAGGGCCAAACAGGGATCTACAAGCACTTCCAGAACCCAACCTGCTTAAAAAAGAAGCTTTTATCAAAGCCTCTTTTTCGTTTATGTTAGAAATCTGTTTTTCTAATTGCACTATGGCATAGGCAAGCGCACTAAACCCAGAAGCGGAAGAAGCAATACCACTACTGTGCGGAAAGGTATTAAGCGTATTGATTTGAAGTTTATAATCAAAGATATAAGGTGAGTATTCTTTAATTCTTTCAAAGAATTGTTCAATTTTTGGCAAAAAAGCTAGATTTTTTTCACCTTCAACATATAAATCGATTTGAAATTCTTTTGACTTTTCAAAGGATACAGTTGTTTGGGTGTGACAATTTTTTAATGTAAAACTTATGGAAGAATTAGCGGGGACTTGAACAGGTTTTTTACCCCAATACTTTACCAAGGCAATGTTGGATGGACTTTGAACAGATATGGATCCCTTTTCAATTTTCTTTCCATTTGACTGATATAAAAATGTATTTCCTGTCATTTTTTAATCATATTATTAAACGAAATTACGGTATTATATCCCCTTTGTTCAAAATAAGAACTATTTTTTCTGGTAGCGAGAATAAAATCTCCACCCCAAGCGCCAAGTGATTTTATGGCACCTGGATAGTCTTTAAATAGTTTTTGTTTTATAGGAGTTTTTTGTAAGAGTCTACCCACAATATTTTCGTGTTCAGTAATCGAGTTTTCAAAATCGTTTAAATCTTCACAGTTCATAATGGAATCCGTAAGTTGATTTATTTCAAAAATATCTTTATCTAAAGTTGTACCCTCCAAGAATCGATTCACTTCAGCTTCACTGTTTTGTTTTTTATTTAAGTAAACAAATTGAATCTCATCTTTAAATATGGGGTTCCAGTTTACTTTTTGATAGATTGGTTGTTTATGTTTTTCTAATTTATACGTAATCGGGTAGTTTATTCCAGCGCACACGATGTCATAACCACTACCGTTTGAGGTGTGAAAATGTAATGCTAATGGATCTATTTCAAAAATAGATGCTATGGACCATATTAATGTTGAACTTGATCCAAGTCCCCACTCTTTATTAAAATCTAATTTGGTAATAATTTTCCCACAAAAATGTTCTTTATGATTAGCTAGTTCTCCAGCTTTAACTAACACATGATAAATAAATTTGGCTTTTTCGTGGTTACTACTGCTAACTAAGTTTGAATTTTTCAAATCGAAGGTGGCTGAGAACCAAACTTGATTATTTACGTCTAAGCTGTTCCAATATAAAAAGGAGTCATTTTCATTTTTTTCAAACGTTAATGACTGACCATAAGAAGTTGGAATTGCTAACCCTTTAGCACCTTTCAAAATAAGATACTCTCCGGTTATAAGGAGTTTGCCGTTAGCTTTGATAGATTTCAATGATGGTTCTTCACTAATGATGTGTTTTCAATTCCTCTTAATTTACAGAATTCATCAACTACATCTCGGTGAGAAACTACTTTGTCTTTGAAATGAAATTTTATTTTTTCTCGTTCCTCATTAGTGGCTCCCAATTGATTTAGAATATTTAAAAGATGCATTTTCATGTGCCCCTTTTGTATTCCAGTGGTTACCAAAGACCTTACTGCTCCAAAATTTTGTGCTAAGCCAACTGCAGCAATTATCTTCATTAGGTCTTGAGCATTGGGGTTGCCAAGTAATTGGTGTGAAAATTTTACCATAGGATGCAAAGCAGTTAAACCACCAATAGTTCCTACCGCAATGGGTATTTCAATCCAAAAACGAAACAAATTATCCTTTATTTCAACATGGGTTAAACTTCTATATTGACCTGATTTAGCTGCATAAGTATGACCACATGCTTCAATCGCCCTAAAATCATTACCTGTAGCTATGACCACAGCGTCTATGCCATTAAAGATACCTTTATTGTGAGTAGTCGCCCTGTAAGGTTCAATATTAGCCACATGAATGGCTTGTTCAAATTTTTTCGCAAACTCATTCGTATCTATTGTCGGATCAACATTTAATTCATCTACGGAGCAAGATACTTCGCAACGAACTAAACATTCAGGAGTGTAATTGCTTAAAATACACATGATAATGACAATACGCTTTTCAACTTCGTCTAAATCGCTATTTTGAATTTCTCTTTCTAGAATTTTAGAAAACTTTTCTAATAAGCTATTAATGAAATTAGCTCCCATGGCCTCGCAGGTTTCAAACTTGGCTATGAGTTGGTAATAATTGGGTTCTAGATCGGTTTTGTTTATGATGTCAATATCCAATATACCTCCACCTCTAGCTCTCATGTTTGCCGTCATTTTCTCAGTTTCCTTGAAAAAAAGCGGCTTTATTTTTTCAAAAAGTGATTTTAAATTTTCAAAATCACCATACCAGGCAAAATGAACATGGCCTACTTTTGTAGTTGAAATAACAGTTGATTTAAATCCGCCTCTTTCTAGCCAAAAAGATGCATTTTTTGCAGCTGCGGCAACAACCGAACTTTCTTCAATCGCCATGGGGATGCAAAAAATTTTATTATTTATTTTAAAGTTAGGTGCTATTCCAAACGGGATATAAAAATTGGTAATGGTGTTTTCAATGAATTCATCATGAATTTTTTGAACATCACTGTCTTCATGCCAATAGCTTTTTAGTAGATTAATACACTTATCATCACCCCCCAGGTATTCATCGGCAATCCACTCCATTTTGGCTTCTTTAGAAAGCTTTGAAAATCCTTTTACTGGTTTTGAATTCATTTTTAAAAATTTTCGCAAATGTAACTTATTATTAAAATTTTTTGTTTAACAAAAAACATTGCAAAGTTAAACAAAATAACAATACAATTACTTTTTTCAAGCTCATTTAGTTAATCTTTATACTTATTAAGAATAAAAATGTTTCTTTAAGTTTTAAATGTAAAGTATGCAAGAAAAAACCAACTATTCTGCCTTATCAACCTTAGTTTCAGTTTTCTTTTTTTGGGGTTTTATTGCAGCCTCTAATGGAGTTTTTATCCCCTTTTGTAAAACTTATTTTAATATTGATCAGTTTCAGTCACAATTGGTGGATTTTGCATTTTATGGAGCTTATTACTTTGGTGCATTAGGCTTATTTGTTCTATCCAGTTCTACAGGCAAAGACATTTTGTCAAATTGGGGTTATAAGAATAGTATAATTTATGGTCTACTTATTTCATCCCTTGGAGCACTTGCCGTTTACCCTGCTGTTAACAATGCTGAAATGGGTGATGCGCAGGTGTTTTATTATGTATTGATAGCCTATTTTATTGTGGCATTAGGTTTCTCTTTACAACAAACTGCTGCCCAACCTTTTGCTATTTCATTGGGTGATCCTTCCAAAGGATCTCATCGACTAAATTTAGCGGGTGGCATAAATTCTTTTGGAACCACCATTGGTCCCATAGTGGTTGCACTCATCATCTTTGGTAGTACTCCCTTGAGCGGAGACGAATTAAATAATCTTATTAAAAATGGACAAATAGAAATTTCCACCATTCAATATCTGTATCTTGGAGTCACAGCATTATTTTTAGCTGCTGCAGCTTTATTTTATTTTTCTAAAAGTTTACCCAAAAAAGAGGGGGTAAGTTCATTTGAGAAAGCAAACAAAGCCATGGTATTACTGTTGTTTATTTCCATAATAATAAGCGTATGTTTTGCTTTGGTGTTTTTATCTTACAGTTCAACTGATTTTACTTTTTTTGATAAAAACACAGAAGAAAAGAGGTTAATTCTATTAGTCATTTCATTACTGATAATTTTGTTAGGACTATTATTTGCTTTTTGGAGTTCCTCCAAAAACCCTTCAGGTTGGGGCGCTATGCAGAAGCCCCAATTACTTCTAGGGATGATTGCTATTTTTACTTATGTTGGTGTTGAAGTCACCATACAAAGCAATTTGGGAGAATTATTGAAGGTAGTAGCTGATAAGGTAAATCAGTTAAATCCCATAGGACTGAAGGTAATGAATGATGCTGAAATCGCTCCATATATTTCACTGTATTGGGGAGGATTAATGGTAGGTAGATGGGTAGGTGCAATAACAGTCTTTAATCCATCCAAAGGACTTAAAAAAGTATTGTACATTTTAGTTCCTTATATCGCATTTGGGGTGATTTTATTGGTGAATTTTGGTGCCTATTCTACACATGATGTTTTAGCTTTTGCTACTTGTGTAGCTATTCAAATAGGTGGTTTCTTTTTAGCTAAAGACGCCCCCGTAAAAACATTGAAAATTTTTAGTATTTTGGGTGTTGTAGGGATGATCATTGGTCTATTCGCAAGCGGCACAACTGCTCTATATGCTTTTTTAAGTGGAGGACTCTTTTGCTCTATAATGTGGCCTTGTATATTTTCTTTAAGTATTCGAAATTTAGGAAAGTATACTTCGCAGGGGTCAGCTTTTTTGATTATGATGATTTTAGGTGGTGCAATTATTCCCCCAATTCAAGGTAAATTAGCTGATATAACTGGTATTCAATCTTCTTATTGGATTGCCGTTTTTTGTTTTTTATATTTACTTATTTATGCTTTCGTAACCAAAAATATTCTTTCAAAACAAGGTGTTCAAACAGATTAAATACATTGCTGCAGTTGTAATCACATTTTTTTTTATCGGCTGTAACAAGCAAAGTAATGAAGATATTTTAAAGTTTGTTGATCCATTTATTGGGACTGGATTCCATGGTCATACTTTTCCTGGACCAACACTTCCATTTGGTATGGTTCAAGTGGGCCCTGATACAAGAATTGAAGGCTGGGATGGATGCTCAGGCTATCATTACTCAGATAGTATAATCTATGGTTTTTCCCATACTCATCTTAGCGGTACAGGAATAGGAGATTATTGTGATTTACTTCTTATGCCAATTCAAGGTACTCCTACTTTTAATAACGGATATCAAGATTCAAGCATACTTAATTATGCTTCCAGTTTTAATAAGAAAAATGAAAAGGCTAGTGCTGGATTTTATGAAGTTAATTTAGATAAACACGATATTCATGTAGAACTTACGTGTACTAAAAGGGTTGGTGTGCATCAATATTCCTTCTCAAATTCAAATGATGCTTCTATTGTGGTTGATTTGGAGCATAGAGATAAATTATTAGCATCTGAACTTTACATATCATCTGATAGTATGATCATGGGAAAGCGGATTTCACAATCTTGGGCTCAAGAGCAACATTTTTATTTTTGTATAGCTCTATCATGTCCCTACGATATTCAATTTAATGACGATTCTATTCCAACAAAGGCCATTCTTAAATTAAGGGAATCCAGCGATGACGTATTAGTAAAAGTAGGTGTGTCTACAGTTAGTGCAGAAAGTGCAAGAAATAATCTGTTTGTAGAGGCACCACACTGGAATTTCAATGAATACAAATTAAACGCTAAAAATTCATGGAGAAAAGAACTACAAAAAATTAACATTAAGACTTCTACAGATAGTGTTAAAACTATTTTCTACACTTCCTTATATCATAGCATTATAGCGCCAAATTTAATAAGCGATGTAAATGGGCTTTACAGAAGTACTGATTTAAAGATTCATGAGGACTCTATTCCAAATTATACTGTTTTTTCTCTTTGGGATACGTTTAGAGCAACCCATCCTTTATACAATTTAATCTTCAGGAAAAAGACAGCTCAATTTCTAAATACGTTTAAAAATCAATTAAAAAATGGTGGCCAACTTCCGATATGGGAACTTGCTGGAAATTATACTGGTTGTATGATCGGCTATCATTCTGTTTCTGTTATTGCCGATGCTTATTTTAAAGGAATTCCATTTTCCAATTATCCGGACCTGTATGAAGGCATGATCTCTATTGCGAATAGATCAAAACTTGGGATTCCAGCTTACAAACGTTTTGGCTACATTCCTTCTCACGATGAATCAGAATCTGTTTCAAAGACGTTAGAGTATGCTTACAACGATTGGTGTATTTCTAGAATGGCTATGGCTTTTAGTGATACATTAAATTACCTAAACTTTAATAGAAGGGCTCAATTTTATAAAAATGTTTTTAATAATAAAACAGGTTTTATGCAGCCAAAATATAATGGGAATTGGAGTCCAAGTTTTTCCCCTTCTGAGGTTAATTTTAATTATACGGAAGCCAATTCCTGGCAATACAGTTTTTTCGTTCCACATGATATATCAGGTTTAATTAACCTGCACGGAGGTTCATCACCTTTTAATCAAAAATTAAATAAATTGTTTGGTAGTAATTCAACTATTGAAGG
>JAYPLD010000017.1:0-7208 GCA_038129265.1 Crocinitomicaceae bacterium | reverse complement strand
GGTCAGTATGCCCATGGTAATGAACCAAGTCACCATATGGCTTATCTATATAATTCATCTGGTAACCCAGAAAAGTCTCAATTCATGGTAAACAAAATTTTAAACGAATTGTATCATTCTTCCCCTTCTGGGATTTCAGGGAATGAAGATTGCGGTCAAATGTCCTCATGGTATGTATTAAGTGCAATTGGACTATATGATATCAATCCAGGTGATCCTTATTACATTATTCAAACTCCATATGTAGAGGAGTCATCACTAAATCTTGAAAATAGTAAGGTTTTTTCCATTAAAAAAATTGAAAGTGGTGGAGAAAACAGCATTTACATAAAAAAAGTAGAACTTAACGGGAAGCCCTACAATAAGAATTTTATTCATATCAATGATGTAATGAGTGGTGGTAAATTATGTATTTATACTACTAGCGATAGTTCCAAAAAATGGCAGTTAGATGAATTTTATACTTCCTCTATAAATAATGATGTGATCACTATAAACCCTGTCATTACATCACCTTCAAAAACATTTCATGATTCTTTGACCATTTCCATTTCTTGTCAGGACTGCGATTCCATTTTGTATTGTATAGACGATCTTGCAAAAAAAGTAAGATATATAAGACCGATTACAATTTTAAAATCTACAAAAATTGAAGCAGTTGCGTATAAAAATGGGGCAAGCAGTAAATCTGAAATAGCCCACTATATAAAGCATGATCAAAATTTCAGCATTTTACTCAAGAACGAATTTAGTAATCAATATACAGCAGGGGGCAATAAAGCGCTAATAGACGGCCTTAAAGGACCAAATAATTTTATGACGGGTTTATGGCAGGGATACCATAATGTGAATGTTGAAGCTGTTATTGATCTACAAAATTTGAGTACTATAAATTCAGTTAGTCTAGGGGCATTACAAGACATGAAATCATGGATTTGGTTACCCCAATCGGTTCAGTTTTGGATATCTAATGACAATTCTGAATTTAAGATGGTAGACGAGTTGACTCATGAGATTCCATTGTCAAAAGAGGAGTCACTAACCTATGAGTTTAAGTCTGATTTTAAGAAACCCTTGAAGGCAAGATATGTGAAGGTGGTAGCAACTAATTTTGGTAAGTGTCCATCTTGGCATTTGGGTAGTGGTGGTGATACTTGGATTTTTTTAGATGAAATAAGTATTAATTAAGCTACTCCCACTCAAATTCGTAACCGCTCTTAATTAATTCACTTTTATTTTCGTCTTGTAAAGCATATTCAAATCCTGAATACATACTGTGACTTCCTACTGCTCCAGCTATATTCATGGCTAAAAAACCAACTTGTAGATCATCATAATTTTCTGTTGTTTTTTTAATTCTTTCTACTGCCTCTCGACACGCTTCATTGGGGGATAACCCACTTCTCATGAGTTCTACTACGGCATGGCTGCCGCATATTTTTATAATGGACTCACCTAATCCAGTTGCACAAGCTCCTCCGATTTCCGGATCAACATAAATTCCTGCTCCTATAATGGGGGAGTCACCAACTCTACCGTGTTTTTTAAATGCCCATCCACTTGTTGTACATCCAGCAGCCATTTTTCCATTTTCGTCAATAGCAATCATCGCAATAGTGTCATGATTTTCATGGTTTATCTGTGGTAAATTGAAGGAATTATCATTTTTCCACTCTTTCCATTTTTGCAATGAACTTTCTGTTAGAAGATTTTTGTGGGGAAATCCCTGCTCTATGGCAAAATCGTACGCCCCTTTTCCACTTAGCATTACGTGTGGCGTGTTTTCCATTACCTTGCGTGCAACAGAAATAGGATGCTCGATATTTTGTAAATAGGTTACTGATCCACAATTGTATTGATCATCCATGATAGATGCATCTAAAGTAACAACACCATTTGCATCAGGCATACCCCCAAATCCAACACTGGTATTGTTTGGATCTGATTCGGTTACATTAAGCCCTTTTTCAACAGCCGAGATGGCACTTCCGTTAGATGAAAGAACTTTAATGGCTTCTTTATTGGCATCAATACCTGATATCCATGTAGAAACCACTTTGATCTTTTTGGATGGTTCTAAAAAAGGAACTTGTTTTTTATCAGAACTTGTGGAACAACTTTTGGCCAATACAGCTGCTGTACCTAATGCACTAACTTTTACAAAATCTCTCCTTTTCACAATTTTAAGTTATAAGAAAGAAGCGAAATAAATAAAATATTGATATAATAAGTGGTAATGTGGTACTTAGTTACACTAATTGGTTCGTCATTTCATTTGGGAAAATCACGGTTGGCTCGAAGGTTTTTGCTTCTTCAAAATCCATATTGGCGTATGAAATGATAATGACAATGTCTCCTTTTGCTACCCTCCTTGCAGCTGGTCCGTTAAGTGCTATTTCTCCAGATCCTTTTTTCCCGGGTATGACATACGTTTCCAATCTTTCTCCATTATTGATATTTACAACCTGAACTTTTTCTCCTGCGATTAAGTTTGCGGCTTGCATTAAATCAACGTCTATAGTAATACTGCCTATGTAGTTCAAGTCAGCATCTGTGACTTTTACCCTGTGAATTTTTGATTTTAAGACTTCAATTGTCATGGCGCAAATGTAAAGTTTTTTTATAATTTGAATTTAAATAGAGTCAAAAATTATATTCGGAATAATCTCTTGTAAATTCTTCATTTTTAAAGCTTATATCTAAGTTTAGATCAACATATTGATATTTCTCATAAAGACCTTCTTCGTCATAAATTAGCTGGTAAATTGGAAAATAGTTTTCATTATCGATAAAAATGACAGCCTTTTTAGCATACACATTCTGAATAATAATTTCATCACTTTCGTCCAGTATATCATCATCATCGTATTTTGCATTATACTCTCTTAATTTTCCAATATTCAATAATTGGTCCCTTGAAATGGAATATAATGTTTCTCCCTTTTTTGGAGTGTACTTTTTTGTGCTGTAATCGGGGTAATCAATACTTATTTTATAACATACTCTATCATTCCATTTAAACATGCCATGGTAAGTAATTCTATTGTATAACTCTTTTCCGTAATTTTCCTTGTATAGCTTAAACATATCACTAAATAATGTGAATCCTGCTTCACGTAGAGAATGATGCCCTCCTGCCAATAGTAAATTATTATCGGGATCGAGTGAAATTGAAAAATAAGGAAATGAATTTGGATTTATTAAAGCTTTGTCATCATTTTGCCCCTTTATATATAATATTTCAGACCCTGGCTTTGGCTTAAAATTCTTTATGTATAGTTTGTACGGTTTATTAATCAACTTAGCATAAAACTTCCCATCGGTAAAACCATTTTTACTTCTTTCACTTCGGTACATCTTAAACTCCATTTGGTTATGATCATCTATGGCTTTAATCATTTTGTCGATGAGCGCTACTTTAAGGTTTTTGTCTTGAGCGAACACGGTACATTGAATAATACCAAAAATTAATATAAAATACAGTCTACACTTCATGAATGAAATACTCACTTTTAAATCTTATTTGTTTTCCGTAAACGCCATTTTCTGCTCTCTTTCCAGCACTAATGACCATACTTATTTCAGCTGGACTACGGAGTCCAAGTAGTTTTTTGATCTTAGATGAATCCATTCCTTCCATTGGACAACTATCATAACCATAAGCTCTTAATGACAACATTAAATTTTCACATGCTAGAGCAGTAGACTTATGCGCCCAAATAGCCATGCCCCTTTTGTTGTAAGGTTCTCTAGGTGTAGGTTTTTTTAACCCTCTAATTTCCATAGCTATTTTTTTTACATAACCTTTAATAGATAAAAACCCTTGTTGGTAAGCTAATGGTACAATTTTTCCATAGTATTTTTTTACCGATTTAGGTGCTTTTTCACCCATCTCATCAATGAGCGTTAACATTCTTTTTTGGTTCACTTTCCAATAATCTGGTCGAGCTACTGCAACGACTAACTCTTGCGCTGTAGATGCTGCAGGTTGTCCTAAACAATAGTGTACTAATTTTTCTTTTTTTACTTTGTCTCGGACCCAATAGAATTCCCATGGTTGAAGATTTGAAGAATTTGGGGCTAATACCGTTAATTCCAAACATGCTCTCATGTCTTTTTCTAAAACAGGTTCGTTCGTAAAGGTTCGGACACTCCGTCTACTTTTTACGGTTTTAATGAATTCATTTTTATCTATTTCTGGAACATCTTCAATATGCTTGTTTTTGTTTTCAAAAAGCTCGTTTAAAATTGGTTTTCCCATCTAAAAGTTGTTTTGGATCGTAATAATAGGAAAAGAACTTAAAAAGATTACGTTCAGTGTTTATATATTCATAAATAATTAAATTCGTTTTAAACATTATTTATGGACATTTTAATCATATCAATTCTAGTAATTTTATTATTTGCTGTTGTTTTTTTAATCACAAGAAAAAAAGAAGACGGTGGACAATCCCAAGAGTTATTAGTTCAGCTTAATGCTGAATTGAGAAAAGAAATTCAAGAAGTTAGAAAAGAGTTAAGTCAAGATGCGGAAAAAAGCAGATTAGAAATAGATCAAAAACTGTCTGGCATTAATAAAGAGATTAATGATTTTCATAAATCATCTAAAACCGATATGCAAAAACAATTTGCTGATTCTAATAAAGTAATTACAGAAGTAACTAAAGAATTAGAAAAAATAAAGGGGACGAATGAACAGGTATTGAGTTTTGCAAATCAGATGAAAACACTGGAAAAAATCCTAGGTAATCAAAAGCAGCGGGGTATTCTTGGAGAAATCCAATTAGAGAATCTATTAGCTAATGTTTTACCACCAGAGCTTTTTCAAATGCAATATAGCTTTTCTAGTGGTGAAGCTGTAGATGCTATTGTTCGTGCTGGAGAATATATTATTCCTGTGGATGCTAAGTTTTCGTTAGATAATTACAATAAAATGGTTGAAAGTTCTGATGCCGCTGAAATTGCAGTATTAGAAAAACGATTTAAAGAAGATATTAAGTCACGTATTGATGAAACAGCCAAGTATATTCGCCCTATCGAGAAAACAACAGACTACGCTTACATGTTTATTCCTGCAGATGGTCTTTACCAAGATTTATTGAATAGTAGAGTAGGGACTCTACAGATTAATTCTAGAGACTTAGTTTCCTATGCTTACACTAAAAAAGTAATGATAGTTTCTCCCATGAGTTTATTTCCTATGCTACAGATTACCGTTAAAGCTCTGCATAATTTAAAGATTGAAAATTCCATAAAGGATATCATGAAAAATATCGATAAGCTAGGTAATCACCTCAATGCCTATAAAACCTATCATGATAAATTAGGGAACACATTGGGAACAGCAGTTAATCATTATAACCGTTCCTCATCAGAGTTTAAAAAAATTGATAAGGATGTGATTAAAATTTCTGAGGGAAATACGCAAATTAATTTCGAGGGAGAACTACTTGATCGACCTTTGCTAGATAATGAGGGTTAGAGTCATTTTGTGAATAACTATTATTGAACGTCAGCTTTGTTTTTTTGTTAAAAAGAAGAAATTTAGTTGACGAATAAATCGTGGGAAAATTAAAAAACATACATAAAGGCCAGGATCTTAGTTTTTATTCTTTAGACTCAGATGTTCTGGATATTCCGTTTTACCAATCTAATGTTCCTGCAGGATTTCCTTCTCCTGCCGAAGATTTTATGGACTTAGATCTTAATCTGCAAGCGTATTTAGTGCAACACCCATCAGCTACTTTTTGTGTTCGTGTCACGGGAGATTCCATGCAAAATGCAGGCATTTTTAGTGGAGATGTAATGGTGGTAGATCGAGCTTTAGAGCCTAAAAACAATACGATTGTCTTAGCTGTATTGGATGGAGAATTCACGGTCAAGAGAATACAAAAAAAGGGCAACCAGCTTTTTTTAAAGCCCGAGAATCAAACTTTTAAGCCTATAGAAATAACAGAAGAAATGGATTTTAAAGTTTGGGGAGTAGTCACACATATTATCCATAAGGTATGATCGCATTAGTCGATTGTAATAATTTTTATGCTTCTTGTGAACGTGTTTTTCAGCCCAAGTTAGAACACAAGCCCATTGTAGTATTATCTAACAATGACGGATGTGTTATAGCTCGAAGTAATGAAGCCAAAGCATTAGGCATCAAAATGGGAGCTCCAGCGTTTAAAATGAAATCTATATTTGATCGAAATGGAGTACATGTTTTTTCTTCCAATTTCGCTCTTTATGGAGATTTATCTAATCGGGTAATGAGTATACTAGCAGAAGGGGTACCCGCCATTGAAATCTACTCCATTGATGAGGCCTTTTTGGATTTAGATGGAATAATAAAACCTCGTCAGTTTTCTATTGATCTAAGAACTAAGGTGAGAAAGTGGACAGGTATACCCGTATCGGTAGGAATAGCGCCTACCAAAACATTGGCTAAAGTAGCAAACCACATTGCTAAAAAGTACAAGAAAGAAGGCGTTTTTGTAATGAAGCAGTCTAAAACTATAAATGAGGTCTTAAAGCATTTTCCTGTAGATGAGTTGTGGGGAGTAGGAAGACAGTATGCTCAATTTCTAAAGGAGAGAGGATTTTATACCGCTTATGATTTAGCAAATGGAAATGAGTCCTGGATAAAAAGAAATATGACGGTTAATGGGTTAAGAATGGTGAAGGAGCTTAAAGGTGTCCCGTGTTATGCCTTAGAATGTGAGTCGTCAAGAAAAAAGAACATTTGTACTTCTCGTTCATTTGGGATGGATGTCAAAGAATTACATGAGCTAAGAGAGGCAGTTGCTTCTTACGCAGCTACATGTGCCATGAAATTAAGAAAGGAAAAAAGTTTGGCTAGTTCTATCTACGTTTTTATCAAGACTAATCCTTTTAAGGATGGAGCTAAACAGTATAATGCTTCTCAAAAATGCATTCTTACAGAGCCCACAAACGATAGTATGGAAATTACTAAAGTAGCCTTAAATGTATTGCGTAAGTTGTATAAAAAAGGATTCAATTATAAAAAAGCAGGAGTAATAGTAGGGGACATTGTACCCGACTATTCAAGACAACTGAGCTTCTTTCATCAACAAGATGTTTTAAAGAGACAGCGTGTTATGCATTCATTAGATTACATTAATACGTCTATGGGTAGAAATAAAGTTCGGCTAGCTATACAAGGTTTTGATCGGAAATGGAGATTAAAACAAGAAAAA
>JAYPLD010000016.1:27484-30749 GCA_038129265.1 Crocinitomicaceae bacterium | reverse complement strand
GGTGAGTATTCTCTTCCATAAAAGATAATTTGAAGGTGAAGCTTGTTCCATAAATTTTCTGGGAATAATCGCTTGGCATCTTTTTCGGTTTGAACTACATTTTTCCCATTACTAAAACCCCATCTATACATAAGCCTGTGAATGTGGGTGTCAACTGGAAATGCAGGTACACCAAATGCTTGACTCATCACTACAGATGCGGTTTTGTGTCCAACACCGGGCAGTTCTTCAAGCGCATTTAAATCAGCTGGTACTTGCCCATCATATTGGTTAATTAACATTCCCGATAGGGTATAGATGGCTTGAGACTTTCGAGGTGATAATCCACAAGGTCTGATGATGCTTTTGATTTGCTCCACGTCTAATTTCACCATATCAAATGGGTTATCCGCTTTTTTAAATAAGGAAGGAGTAATCTTATTTACACGGTCGTCTGTACACTGTGCAGACAATAAAACCGCAATGAGTAATGTGTAGGGGTCTTTATGGTCAAGTGGAACAGGCGTCTCTGGATAAAGTTTTTCTAGTTGTGAAATAACGTATTCTACTTTCTCTTTTTTAGTCATTATATTCTTTCCAAAGCATTTGTTTTTATCCAACCTTTCTTTTCATTGAACGAAATTTCAATCCACTCGTTGATTTCTGCAGTTACTTTTGCTTTTGAACCTTCGTGTAATAAAAATGCTGTAGAGGCATTTTCTGAGGGCTCTGTTCTTACTTTAATGGAGTTATTGATCACAATCCCATATTTAGTTTCATTTATTTTAGACTTACTTATAGATGACAGGAGTACCGTAAACCCAAATAAAATAAAAACAATAACTGCAGAATAAAAATTGATTTTCTTCCATTTTGAATCTGTACTCAATCTGAAGAAAGCAATCAGAACACAAACTAGTCCCAGTAGAATAATAGATGAATATGCCCAGTAATTTGGAGATTTTCCCAGAAAACTAAATATTAATTCATTGAGCAGAACCGATTTTTTAATGGGATTTTTGTCTTTGATTAGTTTATTGCAGTATTGTAAATTATAGCTTAAGTCTGGATCTCCAGGAGCTAATTTTATTCCCTTTTCGTAATATAAAATGGCTTGAGGTATACTATCTAATTTGAAATATGTGTTTCCTAAATTCAAGTATAATTCTTTGCTGATCATTTTAGATTGCAGTACCGTTTTATAGGATGTTAATGCGCTGTCAAATTGCTGTGACGAATAAAATGAATTCCCTTTTTCAAATTCGCTATATGCAGTGTTGTTACCCTTAATCGCATAAGAAATTAATATCAAGACAATTAGAAAATTTCTTTTAAGCATTATCTTTTAAATTTTGAATGAGTTCTTTTGTTTTAGACAAACAAATGTCAGCATCGTCAGTGGAAAGGGGGCTGTATTGAGCCATTTCGCATTTAGTAAGTATTTCATCTATTGAACGAATTAAATCAGGATTCACTTTATTTTTTTCTAGAACTTGGTAAATAGAACTTCGATTTAATTCAGCCATGTCAATACTATATTTTTTTGAAATAAGTGAAATCCAAAGACTGTATATTTCTTTATAAAATTGGTCTAGACTGTTGCTGCTAAAATTCACTTCAGCATTTGATAAATGAATTTGAGTTTGTTTGTTAATCTGTTTTAATAATGTTTTTTCTGAGTTTGAGAATTTATCTTTATTGGAGAAAAAGACTAAAAACAATAGTAAAATCAGCGGTGAAGAAGCAAGTAATCCCCAATAATAAGCCGTTCCAAATATGGGACTGCTAAAATCAAATAGTTCAGTTTTTGTTTTTATATGTCTGATGTTATCATTTATCGTAACGACTTCATCTTGTTGAGTTTTTTCAAAATTGATGGTGTTAGAAGCAGAGGATTTATCTGTTTTTTCCACTGTAATAATTGTTTCTGGGTGAATCAACGTTTTATACTTACCGCTATTTAAATCAAAATAAGAAAAGGATATGGAAGGGATTTTATATTCACCATGAAAGCGTGGGATCACAAGCTGATGAAGTTTCTTTTTTCCATAGATACCCTTTTCATTGACCTTAATATTTGATTTAGTTTCTTCAGGGTATTTTTCCAAATCTTGAGGCAAGGATAACTTCGGCATATCCAATTGTTTTAAATTTCCATTCCCAGAAATTTCAATATGAATATCTAAAGGATCATCTACTTTAAGGAAGGTTTTTTTCACATCCACATTCAACTTATAATTTCTACCAATTTGTCCTGTAAATGAAATGGGAGGGTTAGGTGGAAGTGCTTTCACTTTTAGTTTAAGCGAGTTGCTTTTAAGTATTTTTTGTTTCCCTCTATTAAAAAAATCACGATTTACTACGGTTTTAACTTCAAAGGGCAATATGTCAATATCCCCTGGCTTTTGCGGTGAAACAATTTCTTTTTTTAACGTAAATACACGGTATTGGATCCCATTAATCACCTCAACTTTTTCTTTCCATTGATTGTTTTTGGGTTCTATCAATTCGGTCCATACATCATTACTCATGGGTAGTTCATAATCTGTGATTTCAAGATTTCTAATATGATAAGTAGATGCATAAATTTTGTATTCAAGTAATATGTTTTCACCTACATATAGTTTTCGTTTGGGTGAGCTTATTTTAGCAAAGAATTTCGTGTTATTTTCAGGTGGTTTAGTTGTTGTATTTTGATTCCCTTGATTAGGTTTGTTTGTTTTTCCTTTACCTACCGAAATAGTAATGGGTTTTGTCTGGTAGGTGTTATTTTCATAGTTGACTTGTATCGACTCTATAGTGATATCACCCTCTTTTTTAGGAGACAATATATAGGAATAAGAAAATTCCTTTACTTGTTCAAATTTACCGTTGATAATGGTGGTTTGGCTAGAAGAACTTGTGAAAGGTCCTTGACGTATCACAAAGTTCTCAAAACTTAGATTGGTTAATCTTATTCTTTCGTTCGATTTAATAGTGTACTTGATGTATTCATCCAACGTTATTTTGTTCTGATTGACAAATGCTTCAATATTAAACTGTCCTAAATAAGTTAGGCTGAAAAATAGAGATATGTACAAAAAAACGTATTTCATTACCAATCTTTAGTTTTACTTTTTTTCTTTTTATCACCTTTATTTCTGTTCACTTTCATTAAGATTTTTTCTTCATCCCCATTTATCGCATCCAGATTTTTCAATGCTTGCTGTTTACTTTGGGCTTGTTTTTGTTTTTGCTGTTGCTCTTTGTTCTGTTGCTCCTTTTTTTGCTGGTCTTTGTTTTGTTG
>JAYPLD010000016.1:21609-27384 GCA_038129265.1 Crocinitomicaceae bacterium | reverse complement strand
TTTTTTGCTGGTCTTTGTTTTGTTGATCCTTGTTTTGTTGGTCCTTATTTTGTTGATCCTTGTTTTGTTGGTCCTTATTTTGTTGATCCTTGTTTTGTTGATCCTTGTTTTGTTGGTCCTTGTTTTGTTGGTCCTTGTTTTGTTGGTCCTTATTTTGTTGGTCCTTGTTTTGTTGGTCTTTGTTTTGCTGATCTTGGTTTTGGTTCTGTTGCAACAATTTCATTGCATAGGATAAATTATACCTTGCATCTTCATCGGTAGGGTTGTTTCTCAACGATTTTTTATAATTATCTACCGCATTGGTTAGAAGATCTGAATTTGGGGATTGTCCACTATTTTCTTGCATGGACTTGGCATATTCCGTAAGGTATGTGTTACCAATATTATAATATGCTTTACTCTTTTCTTTATTAGAAATATTGGATTGTAAGTACTGGTTGAAATTATTTCTTGATGACTCAAAATCTCCACTCATAAAAGATGAGTTTCCATTGTTAAATGCCGCCTTTAGATTTGAAGTGTCATTACTGAATGATTGACTATACAGGTCATTTGATTGTAAGAATTCTCCTGAATTGTAGGCTTCATTTCCTTCTTTCATTTTCAGTTTACTCATCATGTCTTGAGCAAATGCTTGAGTAATGGTAATGGATATGAAAAATAGGAGCGTTTTACCTTTTGTCATGATTCAAAAATTTTAAATTGATCATCTATCTTTCCTCTTTTTTCTAAAATTATAAATTCTAAGAGGAGTAAAATAAAAGCAGGTATTAAAAACCATTGAAACTGATCATCGTATGTGGAGTATTTTTCTTTCTTAAGAGTAGTTCTTTCAATCGCATTCAAACGATTTAAGATATCCCTTAAATCTAAGTTTAATCCCATTGCTCTTGTATATGTTCCATTCCCAGCTTGGGCAATTTGAATTAAGTTTTCTTCATTAAGCTTGGTCAAGACAGTACTGTTTTCTTCATCTTTCTTGTTGCCAACTTTTTTTCCTCTTTTGTAAACGGGAATAGGAACGCCTTTGTCTGTACCCATTCCTACTGTGCAAATCACTACATTTTGATTACTAGCCTCATTAGCTGCGTTAATGGCCATTTCTTCGTGATCTTCACCATCAGACATGATTAAAATAGCTTTATTGGTGTTTTTTTCAAAATTGAAAGAACTCATACATAAATCAATTGCATTTCCAATATCAGTTCCTTGAGATGAAATCATATCTGTTCCAATACTTTTTAAAAATAATTGAGCCACATGATAATCAGGAGTAAGAGGTAATTGTTTATACGCTTCACCTGCAAAAACAACAATACCCACATGATCTCCCCTTAATTCGTTTAGTAATTTTCCTACAGATAGTTTTGCTATATCTAAACGGCTGTAATCTTGGATTATATCCTCGGCCATCATACTCCTACTAATATCTAATGCAATCATGATATCGATTCCTTTTGACTCTACTGTCTTTTCATTTTCACCATATTGAGGATTTGCTGCTGCTATGACTAATAATCCGAAAGCTGTTCGGAATAATAGGAATTTGACAGATGATCTGAAGTTGGAAAAACCATTAAAAACATGATGAATAGTTTGGACGCTTGAAAATTTTTGAATGGCTTTATTTTTCCAGGATCTATTTACTATCCATACTACATTGATAAATAATATAATGATGAGTAACCATAGTCTGTCTGGGTGCTCAAATCTAAATTCTACTACGTTAGATATTAAGTACTGATAACTTACAAAACATATACTCCAAAAAAGAATTTCTAAAACGAGCAGTGACACTACTGCATTCGAAATGGGTAGGTTGTATTTATGTTTTAACTTACTCACGAAATACTTTTAAAAATTAGTTTACTTGCCAAGAATTCCAGTAAAAGAAGCCCTAATGCAGCCAGTATAAATAAGTCTGCTTTTTCAGGTAAATCCACATCGTATTCGATGGTCTTTATTTTTGCTTTTTCCATCTCATTGATTTCTTTGTATACCTCTTTAAGTTTCTGGTTATCTGTAGCTCTGAAGTATTGTCCGCCTGTTTCTTTAGCAATTGTTTTAAGTGTTTCTTCATCAATTTCAACCTCAACATAATCATAAATATAACGACCGCTGAATGGGTCAATGGCTACAGGTGTTTTGGCTTGCCCATTTGTGCCTACTCCGATAGTATATACTCTAATGTCAAAATCTTTTGCCATCTCTGCTGCATTTAAAGGGTGTATTTTACCATGCGTGTTTACACCATCAGTAAGTAGTATGATGACTTTACTTGGAGCATTGCTTTCTCTAAGTCGGTTTATAGCAGTAGCTAATCCCATTCCAATAGCTGTACCCTGTTCAACGATGCCTTGTTCGGAAGATTCTATAAGCTCTATCATGATGTCTCTGTCCGAAGTCAATGGACATTGTGTATAGGCTTCACCCTCAAAAATAACTAAACCTACTCTGTCATTCTTCCTGTCTTTTACAAAATCAATAGCTAATTCTTTGGAGGCTTTGAATCGATTTGGAGAAAAATCTTGAGCAAGCATACTGCCAGATGCATCCATTGAAATAACAATATCTATTCCCTCTTTATAAAGCTCTGTTTCCGTATGTGCATTCATACTAATTTGTGGGCGAGCCATTCCAACAATTAGTAAGGAAAGAGCAACTAATTTAACCCCAAATTTTACATGATTTATGTAACTCAAATATCCATTGCCTAATCCGCTAAATAACGTCAAAGATGAAATCTGAAGGGACTCTCTGTTTTTGATTTTTAGTAATGCATATAGTAAAATAGCTACAGGTACTAAAATTAAAGCCCATAAAAAAATAGAATCATTAAATTGATATGTAGAAATCCAATTATTCAACATGCTCATTTTCCGCTTCTTTAATATCTAAACGTTCGTTTTCAATAAATTTTATTGCCATTTCAATGGCATGTATATTGTCTTTTTCGAGGGGATTTATTTTCGCAAATTTGACCCCATCTGAAAGGATAAAAAAGGTGCTTAACTCTTTTAAATACGTATTGTCAATAGAAACCCATTTCAAACTTTCTAGGATTTCGTTACTTGTTTTTTCAAACGTAGGAATTTGGTACCGATAGGCTACAAATGACCAAATTACCTCTGATATTTCACTGTAATATGCCTTGAAGTGACCATTTTCCCACAGTTTTTTTGTTTTTAAGGAATGTAACCTTTCTAGTAACTGTACTTCTAAAGGAATTTGAGGCTCCATATTTATTTCCTCTGATTTACTTTTCCATTTTTTAATTAAAAAATACGTTGCTATTGCCAAAGCGATACAGAGGACAATCCACCAGCCAAACTTTTTTAAGTAATATAAAAAGTATTCAAAGAAGCTGATGTTAACTTCGAAAATGGGTTTGATGTTTTTAATTTTATTTTCTTCTGTTTGAACCAACTGAATGGTGAATGGTATTGCATTGGAGTATAAAGTAGTAGAATCCAAAAACGCTAAACATGGTGGGAATTCAAATTTACCGGTATCAAAATTGGCAATTACTAATTCCTGACTGTAGTTGGTTACGTAATCGTTTTCATCTGTTAAGCTGGTGGTTTTTGTGATGTTGGAAGTGTTCCATAATTCCCAGTTGTTGCCCAACGAATCACGGTTTCCTGAAAGTTGGAAATAAACAGAGTCAATGCGTTGATCTGAGGGCACCTCAAGATTTAAAAATAATGGAATGGGTTCTCCAACACTATATACGTTTTTTTCTGAAATCGCTGTAAAGGAGGAGTTCTGTGAAACAACTACATAAGGAATGAATAACGATATGTAAACTAATATTCTCAACGTTTTTTAAATAAATTCATTAGCTGTTTAATGTATCCATCTTGAATATTAAGATTGACATGGTCCACTTTAGCTTTTTTAAATATTTGTGAAGTATTGTGTTCTATGGCTAATGCGTTCTGATAAAATTGTTCTCTTACTCTTTTGCTACTGGTATTAATCCATTTTTCTTTTCCAGTTTCACTATCTCTGAATAAGCTTAGACCCACATCAGTCATTAATCTTTCTCTGTTATCTACTACACGTAAGGCTATTAAATCATGTTTTTTGGAGGTGATTTTTAAGGCATCTTCAAAATCCTTGTTGATAAAGTCAGAAATTAAAAAAGCTATGGACCTCTTTTTAATAAGGTTATTGAAGTTTTGTAATACTTCTCCTATGTTGGTGCGGTTTGAGTTGGGTTTAAATTCAATTAATTCCCTTATAATCCTCAATATGTGTTTTCTTCCTTTTTTCGGTGGAATAAATAACTCAATTTTATCCGAGAAGAGAATGGCCCCAATTTTGTCATTGTTTTGGGTTGCTGAAAAGGCTAAAACGGCCCCAACTTCTGCTATAAATTCTCTTTTTGATACTTCTCCTGTACCAAACATCTCTGATGCAGAAATATCAACCATCAACATTACGGTGAGCTCTCTTTCCTCTTCAAAAACTTTTACATAGGGGTCATTGAATCTAGCAGTAACATTCCAATCAATGGTTCTAATTTCATCTCCTGGTATGTAATTTCTAACTTCAGAAAATGCCATACCCCTACCTTTAAATGCAGAGTGGTATTCACCAGAGAAAACTTGTTTGGAAAGTCCTCTGGTTTTAATTTCAATCTTTCGGACTTTTTTTAATAACTCGCTAGTTTCCAAATCTAACTTTTAAGGTACTTCTACGGTGTTTAGGATAGTAGTGATCACATCCTCTGTACTGACGTTTTCGGCCTCAGCTTCATAGGAAAGTCCAATACGGTGTCTAAGGACGTCTTTACAGACAGCTCTTACATCTTCAGGGATTACATATCCTCTTTTCTTTAAAAATGCATAAGCTTTTGCCGCATTTGCTAATGAAATACTGGCTCTTGGAGATCCTCCGAAAGCGATGTAGTGTTTTACTTTTTCTAATTGATAATATTCCGGTTCTCTAGTGGCATAAACAATATCTACGATGTACTTTTCAATTTTTTCATCCATGTAAATCTTCTTGACTACTTCTCTAGCACGGATTATTTGTTTGGGATCTACTACCTTATTGGGCTTTTCAAATCCAGTTGATGAAACATTTGCTCTTACAATTAATCTTTCTTCTTCTCTTTTAGGATAGGGGAGTACCACTTTTAACATAAATCGATCTACTTGCGCCTCAGGCAAAGGATAAGTTCCTTCTTGTTCTATAGGGTTTTGAGTAGCCATTACTAAAAATGGTTCAGGTAATTTATAAGTTTGGTCGCCTATCGTTATTTGTCTTTCCTGCATAGCCTCTAGTAGTGCACTTTGAACTTTTGCTGGAGCTCGGTTAATTTCATCTGCAAGAATAAAATTTGAAAATAAGGGGCCTTTTTTGGAAATAAATTCTTCTTTCTTCTGGTTGTAAATCATAGTGCCTAGTAAATCTGCAGGCAATAGGTCAGGAGTAAATTGAACTCTTTTGAAATCTACATCTATTACGTTGGAAAGTGTGCTTATGGCTAAGGTTTTGGCTAGTCCAGGAACACCTTCAAGTAATATGTGGCCATTTGAAAGAAGACCTATTAATAGACTTTCAATCATGTGTTGCTGACCAACAATCACTTTTTTCACCTCCATGTTAATCAAATCAACGAACCCGCTCTCCTTTTGAATAAGCTCATTTATTTCAGCTATATTAACATTTTCTACAGCAGTTAAATTTTCTTTTACTTCCATAAAATTTTATTTTGTTAAAGTAAAAATCAAAAATCTTTCAATTTCTTAAACAAGACCGCTGTTA
>JAYPLD010000016.1:12489-21509 GCA_038129265.1 Crocinitomicaceae bacterium | reverse complement strand
TTTTGTTAAAGTAAAAATCAAAAATCTTTCAATTTCTTAAACAAGACCGCTGTTAATATATGTTAACTATTTTCCTAAATTTTCTTATAAAAAATACCAATTGAAAATTACCTTTATGATATGAATGAAAATATAACATTAAAAGCATGTATTGATGCCGTTGAGCAGTTCCACAATTCATTTGGAATTACTAATGCATATTCGCCTGTAAGTGAGTTAAATGAAAAAGATTTGAAACTTAGATTTGAGTTAATGAAAGAGGAAAATGAGGAGTATCTTCAGGCTGCAAAAGAGGGTGATTTAATTGAAATTGCAGATGCCTTAGGAGATATGTTGTATATACTATGTGGTACGATCCTAAAACATGGATTACAAGATAAAATAGCAGATGTTTTCCAAGAAATCCAAAGAAGTAATATGAGTAAATTGGATAAAAATGGAAAGCCGATTTATAGAGAAGATGGAAAAGTGATGAAATCAAATCTTTACTTTAAACCTGATATTAAAAGAATTTTAGAGGCCTAAAAACCTATTTTATTTTTAGGTTTTATTATTTCTTCCTTTAGGTTTAGCATTTTAAGACAAGCTACCGTACATTCAACTCCTTTGTTCCCAAGAATACCACCAGACCTGTCAATTGATTGCTGCTTGTTGTTATCGGTAAGTACACAAAATGAAGCAGGTTTATTATATCGTAATGAAACTTGCATTATTCCATTAGTAGCACCTTCACAGACGTAATCAAAGTGCTTGGTATCTCCTTGAATAACACACCCTACACATATTATACCATCTACTAATTTATTTTCAAATAGGTATTGTGCACCAAGTGGTAGTTCAAATGTGCCAGGAACATGATGAACAATGGTGTTTTCTTCTAAGATGTTATTCAATTTTAACGTTTCCTGAACACCATCTAGAAGTCGTGATGTAATGTCATTGTTCCATTCTGAAACAACAACACCTATTTTTAGTTTTTCAGGTTTAGAAAGTGAAACTAACTGTTCCTCAGAAAGATTTTTGCCTTTAGTGGCCATTATTCTGATTCTTCTTTCTCAAATTGATAGACAGGCTTACCTAGGAGTAAGCTCTCCATGTATTTTTCAGCATTATTAGCTACACTAGAAAGAGGGTATTTTTGCACCACATCCCTATACAGATTTATAGCCATTTCGTAATCTTCGAGAATTTCTAGACACAAAGCTGCTTTCATTAAATAAATTGGTGTAGTCAACTCATTTTCTTTTCTGTTGTATGCCCTTTCATAATTATCTAATGCATCATTTACTGATCCAAGTTGAAGAAAAGCGTCACCGATTGCTCCTAGTGTAATTGTGCCAAGTAATTCATCTTCAAAATTGACTTTTTCTAATGTTTCGATGGCAAGAGTGTAATCTTTATTATTTAAATAACTTATTCCTAAATTATATTGGGCAAGCTTCCCACCAGCATATCCTTCATATTCTTCGCTTGCTCTTAGAAAACCATCGTAAAGGCCAAGAGAATCCCCATAAATAGCCGTACTCCAGTTTTCATTATCAAATGCTTGATTTTCTGCTCTCCAAATGGCTTCAAGTGATTCAGTTTGCTTTGGATTGAATATGCGGTCAATGTAAATAAATTTATATCCTACAATACCGATTAGAAGAATAGCTAAAATAGCTACAACTACATTAACTGGTTTTTTGTTCGCTAGGTAAAATTCGTAGCTTTTTTCACCAATAATTTTTTCTAAATCAATTCTATCCGCCAATGAGGAAGTATTTTTCTCCTCTATCGCGGAGTTCTCTGCACTTTTTTCGACTGCACTTTGTTCTTCGTTAACCGTTGTTTCTTTTTCTTCTGCCATTTTGATATTTATTGGTGTGCAAAAATAGTTTTTTTTATAAATTATACTTTCTTTTAAGATCTATTTTTAGTCTATGTATCTTTCAGAGCTTAGTTTAGTCAATTTTAAAAACATAAAACAAGCTGATTTTCAATTTTCATCTCAAGTAAATTGTTTTTTAGGAAATAATGGTCAGGGAAAAACAAACCTATTAGACGCCATATATTATCTGAGTTATACTAAAAGTTTTTTTAATTCCATTGATAGCCAAAATGTAAATTTTGAAAGTGATTTTTTTGTTGTCCAAGGTAAATTTTCTGATCAAGATTCTGATTTTGATTTATACTGTGGCATGAAAAAGGGAGATAAAAAGGTTTTTAGAAAAAATAAAAAGGTATATAAAAAACTATCTGATCACATAGGTGTATTTCCAGTAGTTATGATTACTCCTTATGACATCAATTTGATCTTAGAGGGGAGTGATACACGAAGAAAATTTATTGATGCTTTAATTTCACAATTTGACAACCATTATTTATCTGATTTACTTTCTTACAATAAATTACTCAAGCAACGTAATGTAATGTTAAAGGATAGTAGATTTCAACAATCTTTTGATTTGATAGAAGTGTATGAAAGTGGCATGAGTGAAAAGGCAAAGAGTATATTCCTGAAACGAAAAACATTCATAGATGAATTCACGCCTATTTTTAATCAATACTACAGTGATATTTCTTCTAATGTAGAGGAGGTTAGCCTTGAATACGAGTCTACTTTACATAATCATTCTCTACTTGATCTTTTTGAGCTTAACAGATTAAAAGATCAGCAAGTTGGACATACGACAGCTGGCATTCACCGAGACGATTTGGTTTTTACCATTCAACATCATCCCATCAAAAAATTCGGATCACAAGGACAACAGAAAACGTATTTAATCGCTCTGAAATTAGCTAAATACGAGTACATTAGAAAAAAGAAAAATATGGATCCCGTGCTTTTACTAGATGATATATTTGATAAATTAGATGACAACAGAGTAAGTTATATTCTAGAACTCATTAGGTCTAAAAAAATTGGTCAATGTTTTATTACAGATACAAGTACAACAAAAATCCCTAATATCTTGTCTAATTTTAAGGTGGACTATAATTTGTTTGAAATCGAAAATGGAGCTGTAAACTAATACGTTTGAAAAAAAGAAGTTCAAAAGAAGAAAAGCTGGGTGATGTATTACAGAAATTTATCCATTCCTCTAATCTTTCACGTCCATTTTTAAATCATCAAATACAAATTCAATTTGAAGAAATTATGGGACCTTTTTTGATGAAAAAAGTTAAAAAGCTTTTTGTGAAAGATAATAAGCTATACTTAAAATTAGATAGTGCCCCATTTAAGCAAGAAATCAGCATTCAAAAAACAAAACTTATCAATGATCTTAATAGAGCAATAGATAAAAATTATTTGACTGATATTGTTTTTATTTAGCCTAGCCCTACGTCTAATCCCATCATAACGATGAATCCAAGAATGAGTCCTATCGTGGCTAGATCTGTGTTACCTCCCTTTTGACTCTCAGGTATGACTTCTTCCACTACAATAAAAATCATTGCACCAGCCGCAAATGATAGTGCATATGGTAAAATAGGGAGTATCTGCACAACTATAGCCGCTCCAATAACTGCAAAAATGGGTTCTACTATGGCAGATAATTGCCCCCATTGCCAAGATTTGAATCGGCTTAACCCTTGTCTCCTCAATGGCATGGATACGGCAAAGCCTTCTGGAAAGTTTTGTATCGCTATCCCTACAGCAAGGGCTACTGCTGTACCTAGCGTGAAAATGCCATCCATTTCTAGTCCTATAAATTCTGGATGAGCTAAAGCACCAAAAGCAACACCTACAGCTAGACCTTCAGGGATGTTATGTAAAGCGATGGCTAAAACTAACAAAATGGTCTTTTGCCAGTTGGTGCTTAATCCCTCTGCATCTTTTTTCTTATTAAAGAGATGTAAGTGAGGTATAATCTTGTCTAAACCATACAGAAATAAAGCACCAAGTAAAAATCCGATTGTAGGGGCTAACCATGACGGCATTTCGCTAAGGCCCATTTTGTTTTGCATTTCTACATAATCAATAGCAGGAGCTAAAAGTGACCAAAAACTAGCTGCGATCATCACTCCACCTGTGAATCCCAAAGACATGTCTAATAATTTTCTATTGGATGATTTAAAGAAAAAAACAAGACCTGCTCCCACAGCGGTAAGAATCCAGGTGAATAGGCCAGCAATCAATGCTTGCATGATTGGTTCTAAATTCACAAACCAACTTTTAAGTTCAATCATTTAGGGTCTCTATTAAAAGGTTGCTACAAATTTTTTCAGAAAGATTTATGGTTTTTTTATGTATGACGACTTCAGCTGATTGGTCAAATTCTAAGATGGAAATTAGTTGAATTTGATCTCCTAGCTTAATGTTTTTTTGGTCTAAGAAATTAAGCAGAGAAGGAGTGCCTTTTTTAATTCCGGTTATTACCCCTTCTTCACCATTTTTTAATTCGCTTAAAAGTTTTTGATTTAGTTTAGCAATGGTGCCGTTTTTTTGAGGAATTGGATCTCCATGAGGATCTATTTGGGGATACGCTAAAAAATGATCCAATTTATCGATTAGTTCTTCCGAATTTACATGTTCTAATTGCTCGGCTATGTTATGCACTTTGCTCCAACTAAATCCCAGTTTATTCACTAAAAATGTTTCCCAAAGGCGGTGTTTTCTGATGATAGACAGTGCAATTAATTCTCCTTTTTTGGTTAGTAAAGAGCCCTTATATTTTAGATAATTAACACATTTTTTTTCAGCCAATTTTTTAAGCATATCACTTACGCTGGAAGGCTTCATCGATAGATAATTAGCAATTTCATTTGTAGAAACACTCTTTTTACCTTGCTGTAAATGGTAAAGACATTTTAAATAATCTTCTTCTGATTTCGTGTTCATTTAAGTGTAAAAGTAAATATTTTTTAGACACAACTAAAAAATATATTAGATTTGGGTAATTTTATTTTTATGAAATTGAAATTAACCTTATTATTCATTTTCATTGGACTGAAGTATTCTTTTGTCAGCCAAGCTCAATATGTGTTTAACGGAAGAATATTACAACAAAATGCAAGTGAAATACCGTTTGCTCAAATTCAACTTTTGAATTCGGACCAATTAGTTGTTGCTGACATGGAAGGTAGATTTCAATTTATATCTAATAAACAAGAAGAGGAAGTGCTTATAAAATCGATTGGTTTTAAAAATGTAAATACAAGACTCCGTTCATCGGTTCAGAACAGCATATTCTTACAAGAAAATAACCAATACCTTGATGAATTAGTGATTAGTGGGACTTTGGAACAAATTCAACGGAAAAATAGTCCCATTTCAATAGAGGTGTATAGCACCAGTTTTATAAATAAGATTCCGTCCTCAAATCTTGTTGATGTTACAGACCAAATGGCTGGAATCCGTCCTCAAATTAATTGCGCTGTATGCAATACAGGTGATATTCATATTAATGGAATGGAAGGGTCATATTCTATGATTGTTCTTGATGGAATGCCTATTATGGGAGGATTAGCATCAGTTTATGGTCTTCAAGGTATTCCAACAAGCATCATTCATCAATTAGAAGTGGTTAAGGGACCTTCTTCCACTCTTTATGGCTCAGAGGCAATGGCGGGATTAATTAACGTCATAACAAAGGATGTGAATTGTTTGCCCAAGCTGAATATCGAATTCATGGCTTCTTCTTGGGGAGAGATCCAAACTTCACTTTTGGTTAAAACAATGAATAATAAAAGGATTAAGTCTTTTTTGACATTTGATGTTTTTGATTACTCCAATCCAATTGATAACAATTCAGATGGATTTACAGATTTGAGTTTAAGAAAAAGATATACCCTTTTCAATAAAACGAATTTTTATTCAATAAAAAATCCCAATAATCCATTTAATCTTTCTTTAAGATTTATGAATGAGAATAGATGGGGTGGTCAAATGGATTGGGATGAGAGCTTTAGAGGCAGCAATCAATTGTATGGTGAGTCTATAATAACAGATAGGATGGAAGTTAGCACTTCATACTTTTTCCCTGCAAAAGAAAAACTAACTTGGAATAGTTCTTACAGCTGGCATAAACAAAGGTCTTGGTATGGAAACAATACTTACAATGCGCTACAAGTAATAGGATTTTCACAGTTTACTTGGCGTAAAAAATGGAATGAAAAGTTCAATCTTTTATCCGGATTGGCTTTAAGGTATAATTATTATGATGATAATACACCTGCTACAACCATTGAAAATAGTTGGTGGCTTCCAGGTGCATTTCTGCAAACTCAATATAAATGGAATGCCGATCATCAGCTACTTTTGGGTTGGAGAACTGACTTGCATACGGTCCATGGTGTTATTCATTCACCAAGATTAAATTATCAATTGAATTTATCCGACCAGACCGTTATGAGGTTGGGAATGGGTAATGGCTTTAGGGTGGTAAATGTATTTACAGAAGATCATGCTGCGTTGACGGGTGCTAGAGAAATTGTATTTAGAGAATCTTTAGATCCTGAACGTTCCAAAAACATCAATCTCAACATATCTACTGATAGGAAATCTGAATGGGGTAAAATACATCTTGAGTCTTCTGTTTTCTATAGCCATTTCTCCAATAAAATTATTCCTAATTATGAACAGAATGATAATCAAATTGTTTATGCTAACCTAGATGGTTATTCTGTTTCTAAAGGAATTGGAGTGCAGGTTGGTTACGACTTCCATAAGATGCCTTTAAAAGTAAACGTTAATGGTACTCTTCTAGATGTTGGAATATTCACTACAGATGAAGAAAATAACCTGGTGAAAACACAACAATTATTAAGCGAGCAGAACAGTTTAAAATGGAATCTTTCTTACCAATTTAATTCCATTAAAGTAAACTTAGACTACACAGCAAGTAGATACGGCCCCATTAGATTACCTTTGCTTGAAAATGATTTTAGGCCAGCATACTCTTTGCCTTATGCATTACATCACCTTAAATTAACTAAACACTTTAATAAGGGTAGAAGTTTTTTTCTTGGAGTACGAAATTTATTCGATTTCACGCCACCTTCTTATTCCATCTTAAGAGCTCATGACCCTTTTGATCAGCAAATAAATGACCCAATTGACAATCCTAATAATTATACGTTTGATGCATCATATGTATATGCTTCTTTTCAAGGAATAAACTTCATTTTTGGAGGAAAGATTGTTTTTTAATATCCCCATTCTTTAAAGGCCATTCTCCATTCTGTTCTAATCTTTTCTTGAATTTGGATTGGTATATCGCTAAATGTGTTTTTTTTATAATTCTTCTGTTTGACTTTATAATCTTCCAATTTAGGTTTTAACTCATTGAATCCTTTGATTTCTAATTTGAGGTAAATGTTCCTAATGGTATCCACAAGGTTTTCTTCCAGATTTTTATATGATATTTCAATTAGTTGATTTTTAGGTATTTTACTTCTATTATTAAGATAGCCTTCTATGGTGCTTTTATAGAAATACAGTATATTTTTTTCTATACTATTTTGATTAGCTTCTTGCAGTAGCTGGGTAGAAATGGTTTTGTTATATAGGTGTTTCATAGAATTATAGACGTCCAATGGATTGCGATGGATGAAAATGAATTTGGCTTTAGGGTATCTTTTAATTAACAATTCTATTCTGGCTGTATTGTGGGGGTTTTTAAGTAGTAGTTGTTTTGTTGATTGATGAAACCAAGGAATTTGGAGTAGCATGTTGTGGTATCGATTAATCCACTTTGATTTTTGTTTTTCTGTTATATCCTTAAATAGGTTTCCCTTGTTAAAGTAGCTGAGGTTTTTGTTATAAAAAAAAGATTGCATACCACTAAGGGTAGTTAAGTTCGTTAATGGGTGTTCTTCTTCACAGGGGGAGTAGGCATCAATTTGAATGTTGTCTTGAGGTCTTTTTTTGGGCATAAAAGTTTGAAGAAAGGGTCGTAAAACAAATTTCCCAATAAATGCAACTCTATAAAAAAAAGCCTGATAATTTTCAAGGCAAATGAATTGATCATCAAGATTCATAATGTAGTGTAAATGAGTAGTTCCGCTTCTCCAATGTCCAATTATAAAAACAGGATCGTGATCCAGTTCTTTTTTTCTAGTTTTTAGTGGTAATAAATAGACTTGTTGTAGTAGTTGGAAAGGGGTGGTTATTAGTGAAACAAAAGATATTTTTAAAATCTTTTTTAAAAACTTCCACTCAATTCTATTATCTCTCAATAATTTGAACCAAACAAATATGTTTGAAATAAAGAGCTGATGTTCTTTAATCTCTTTATTAGGCGACCTCAATGTGCTTATTTTCCGATCACTTTAAGCTCAACTCTTCTGTTATTTGCCTTGTTTTCCTCTGTGTCGTTTTCAAACAATGGTTGAGTTTCACCATATCCTTTTGCTACTAATCTGTCTTGATCGACACCTTTCTCGATGATGTAGTTAACAGCTGATTGTGCTCTACCTTCAGACAGGGTTTGATTAAATTCTTCCGACCCATCACTATCCGTATGTCCTGCTATTTCAATCTTTAGGGTGCTATTTTGGGACATGAAATCAACCAATTGATCTAACAATCTATACGATGCATCATCAAGTTCAGTAAGCCCAGTTTTAAAGTGTAAATCATCTATAATGATACTCTTTCCAATTTCAACCGGAGTTAATAGGATTTCCTGCAAAATGTCGTTTTTACTTAGGTTATCAATTTTCACCGTTTTATTAAAATAACCTTCTTTGGTCACTAAAATCTCATATGATTGTCCTACTTCCAACGGAAATGTTGGGGGAGGATTGTCGTTCAATGCAATTAAAGAACTGGAATGATTAACGGGATCACTAATGTTAATGGCCATAATAGTGGATGGTACGGATTCTAAAGAAATTTCATCCTTTACATTTAAAATTAGATTGCTCATTTCAATAGTTGGTTTCGTAGGAGAAACAAATACACTTTTGCTTAACGTTCCAATTTTATTGTATCTGATTTCCACAATTTTATTATCATATCCTTCAGCGTCTAGCGAGATGGTGTATTTTTCTCCTAATTCAAATTGGGTATTCAATTTTGAGTCATTACCAAT
>JAYPLD010000016.1:10700-12389 GCA_038129265.1 Crocinitomicaceae bacterium | reverse complement strand
TTTTCAAATAATTTTCCTTTTTCTTTTGTGCTTATATTTTTAAAACTACAATCTCCTTCCAATGGTTCTTTTGTGTCTTTATCAAACAGCTCAATAAGGATTTCGTATTGTTTGTACTTTATTTCTTGTTTTATTTTGTAATCCACAAAAATCTCAAATGAATTACCGTTGGAAGAGGATGTGTTATTAATGTTTGAGGTGTTAAAATCATAAGAAACTCCAACATCTATGAAATCTGATATATATTTAAAACTAGCAATGGCAGCATCACCAAGTCGGTAATATCCTCCTAATCCAAATTGATTTTTTCCAATGGCATATAGCACATCTGTTCCACCAATAACTTGGGTCTGGTTTCCTTGAATTTGAAACATTCCTCTTGGAAGAAGGGTAAGGTTTTTAATAAACACTCTACTACCTGCATTTATGGCCAACCTCATGGGTAGTTTGTATTCGTTATTGAAACTTGAAATTTGAGGTTGGTTCAAATTAAATAGTGTAATGCCTGCAAAATGTTTGTAGTGGTGTTCAACATCGTGTTGATACCAAGTAAAAGAGGGTGAAATTTCTATGCCACTGAAAACAGGATTGCTCATGTTTTCACCTAGTGGATTAAATGCCTGATAATAACCATTTTGAAATTGATTTCCTGTTGATAAAGCGTTTAGATCCGTTCCCGCATTAAAATACCCTATTTTCACCCCTGCTGCAAGGTGTTGGTCGTTGGCGATTTTTAAATTATAAGCACCAGTTATAGAGTAACTATTTCTAGTGTACCCATGACTTCCTAATCTTTCATTGATAGCTGAAAAACCTATTGACCCAATTTTTTCATTGGAATTGGCTTTTCTTAGACCATAGTAGCCCTCAATTTGAGAATTGGTAAATGGATTGACTATGCCTGACCATTGACTGCGGTGTAGTGCTGTAATATTAATATCATCCTGCATGATAATGGCAGATGGGTTACTTAGTGCATAAGATCTATAAAAATTCGAGAAGAATGCATCTTGCCCATAAGCAATGGATGTAATTCCTAAAAAAATGAGTATTATTTTTTTCATGTTATCTATTTAGCAGAAGTGTACCTTTCATTAATTCTTCTTTTGGGTTAATTTGCCCATTTAAGTCTGTTGCATTTAAAATCCATATGTAGACTCCGTCTGGTTGTTCTTCTCCGTTGAAGTTGCCGTCCCAACCCAAGTCCTTAAGTGCTGAAAATGTGTTTGCTTCATATACCACTCTGTTCCATCGATTGTAAATTTTAAATTCAATATTTTCTTGAAATCCATATCCATATGCTTTAAACACATCGTTGCTTCCGTCTCCGTTTGGGGTAAAAAGATTAGGTATAAATACATTTAAACCATCGAATATGAGAATGTTGGTGTAAGCACTGTCATAACATGCATTACCATAGTCTATGACTACCCAAGCTGTGGTGTTTTCGGTAGGCGCATAATTGGATGTGGCAGTGGTGTTACCATTGTCCCATAAATAAGTTGATCCGCCAGATGCTGTAAGGTCAACAGATCCACCTTGATAAATGGTGGTATCCGCAGAAAGTTGAAAAATATTAACAAGTGTATCAAACGTAATCGTGTCATAATCAATACATCCATTCGTATTGACTACTTCAACCCAATAGGTGCCTATGGTGTTAATTACTATTTCTGGTGTTTGAGCTCC
>JAYPLD010000016.1:0-10600 GCA_038129265.1 Crocinitomicaceae bacterium | reverse complement strand
TCGCAAATGGAAAAATCTGGACCTAAAGAAATGGTTGTTTCTGGGTAAAAGGAAATATGAACATCATCATAAGCCCTGCAACCATTGTTGTCCGTAATTGTCAATTCGTACAATCCAGTGTCGCTTACATTTAAGGTAGATGTTGTTGTGGCGCTTGGATCATTCCATAGGTACGTTACCCCAGTGGAAGTATTAGTTCCATTTAATACGATAGAAGTCCCCTCGCATATAGAAGTGTCACCAGGTGATATTGAGCATGTGGGTAAGGGAGTGACGTTGACATGTAAGAATGAAGTAGTAGAGCATCCATTCGATCCTGTAACAGTCACATAGACTGTGTCGGTATTGGAAAGCGTATCCGTGTAATACGTATTGGATAATCCAGATTGAAATACCACTCCGTTAGCTCCAATTTGCCAATCGTAATTAATTCCATTACTAGCAGAAAAAGTAATTCCTTCACTAGCACAAATGGTTGCTGCAGGACTGGATGATAAGTTTGGATCTGGATTGTTATTGATGGTTAGATTTAAAAATACAGTACTGTCACATCCGTTTGAAGAGGTAAGTACTTGTGTCGCAGTATTGTTGCTACTTGTATACGTTACCCCGTTAATCCAAGTATAAGATCCACATGCTGAAATTACGTCCTGAGAAATGATGTTGTTTAAGGTCACGCTTACTGTGTCAGAATTGTTATTCGTAATACAAGAAGAGTTAGAAGGACTTTCCCAAAGAAGCACATACGTGTTTCCAAGTGTACCTATGAAATTAGAGTTAGGGTCAGTGCTATTGCTAAAGCTTGCTGCTCCACCAGAAAATATGGACCATTCTCCATTACCAACCGCATTTAGATTAATGTTGTTAAAGCAGGTTGATGTATCATTTCCGGCATTAAAATCACTGAACTCCCACTTTATTCTTATGATAAAAGAGAAACATCCAGCAGAATAGGAGTATTGTGTCCAATTGCAAGGAGGTTGATTTCTAAAGGATATAGATCCAATAGGGCTAACAAATTGATAATTGTCATCCCCTTGTAAAAATCCACAGCTGCTTGAATAACTACATCTGCTTCCGCAATCATCTTCCCACGCTTCAAATTTGATATTAATTTGGTTTGCAGTAGTGTTGTTTCTAGACGATACAGTTAAGTTGTTTTGAGGTACATGTGCAGGGGTAGATGCGCTCGTAAAGTTTGCATCGTCAGTGTGGCAATATCCTCCATCCCAGCTAGAGTTCACATTGTCATTAGACCATACTTTCCATGTAGGCTCTTCTTCAGCTCCCTGACCATCATCGCATGAGCCAGATCCACTCATGTCTAATTCCACAATTTCGACAATGTAATTTACAGGTGCTTGTGCTGAAATCACACTAGAATAGAATTCTAACAGAGAAAAAATAAATAAATACTTGAACCAATTTTTCATTTTGCTTTTAATTCGTTTGTAACAAATATACAAAACAAAATTAATATGCAAGCATAACAAAAAAAGAAGTTTAATATTTTAATAAAATTACTTCTATTAAAATTTTAATTGGCTTTATGTTGTTTAGATGAAATTTTAGCCAAATATTTAGATTAAAAGCAATATTCATTTGCTTCTATGAGTTGTTTTGCAATTTTACGTCTTAACGAAATGGCATCTAACCCTCTGTGCTTAGTAAATCGTTTTAAACCCAATATCATCATGCTTGCCTCATCACCTTCAGCAATCGAATAAACTGTATTTTTTCCAAACTTGTTCATTTTGTCACAAGAGTCATAAACCAATACTTGTAACATCATTTTTTGTGCCTCAAATTGATTAGATAATTTATTTTGAGACACTTTAAGTATTCTTAATAAAGTGGATTCACATAAATATATGGTGTTGATCATATCTGCGATATTCATCAGCACTTCCTGTTGTTCACCTAGTTTGTCATTGAATTTTTTGACAGCAGATCCCGCAACCATCAAAAGAGCCTTTTTGAAATTTTTAATGATTTTGATTTCATTTGAAAATGGAGTTCCATTACTATTTCCAAAATCTGGGATAGACATCAGTTCTTTAGCAATGTTTTTTGCAGGGCCTAGTAAATCAATTTCCCCTTTCTGTGCTTTTCTTAGAATCATACTCACCGTTAACATCCTGTTAATTTCATTGGTACCCTCGAAAATTCGGTTTATCCTAGAATCTCTATAAGATCTTTCAATATTTTTTTCAGCGGAATACCCCATTCCACCATGAATTTGGACGCCTTCATCAACCACATAATCTAGTACCTCACTCCCAATTACTTTCAGTATGGCACACTCTGGTGCAAATTCTTCAATACCTTTTAAAGTAGCTTCACCTTTTTCCATCCCGCTTTCCATTAAGGATTGAATATTGTCTTCAATATTTTGGGTTGCCCTGTAAGTAGCACTCTCACAAGCAAATGTTCTTATACACTGTTCTGCCAATTTTGCTTGAATGGCTCCAAAGGAAGAAATAGGCGTATTAAATTGTTCTCGCTCATTAGCATATTGAACAGATTCTGTGATGGATGCTTTAGCTCCACCCATTACACCTCCACATAACTTAATTCTTCCAATATTTAAGATGTTTACCGCAATCTTAAATCCTTTTTCTCTTTCGTATAACAAGTTTTCTACTGGAATTTTCACATCGTTAAAAAATACTTGTCTAGTAGAAGAACCTTTGATTCCCATCTTTTTTTCTTCTGCGTTTAGAGTTATTCCGGGTGTATCAGCTTCTACTAAAAATGCGGTTAAGTTTTTATCATCGTCTATCTTTGCGAATACGGTAAAAAGGTTAGCAAATCCTCCATTGGTAATCCACATTTTTTGTCCATTGATGATATAATGTTTTCCATCATCTGTCAATTTAGCTCTACTTTTGCCTGAATTCGCGTCTGATCCGGAGCTTGGTTCAGTCAAACAGTAAGCTGCTTTCCATTCACCAGATGCTAATTTTGGAATATACTTTTGTTTTTGAGTATCATTGCCATAATAGAGTAGAGGTAGTGTTCCAATACCTGTATGAGCACCATAAGCCACAGAGAAAGAATGACCAGCACCAAGCGCTTCTGTTGCTAGCATAGAGGTTTTAAAATCAACACCTAATCCACCATATTCTTCCGGAACAGATAAGCCCAATAATCCTAATTCACCTGCTTTCTGCATGAGAGTGGGCATTAATTCAGGGTCAGACATGCTATCGATTTTATCTAGAATAGGAAATAATTCCGCTTTCATAAAATCGTAACACATTTGTTCAATCATTCGCTGTTCTTCGTTCCATTCCTCAGGAACGAATATTTCATTAGGATTGGTCTCTTTAACTAAAAATTCACCACCTCTAATGGCTTTTTTTTCTTCTGTTTTAATTTCACTCATTTTTTATTTTTTTATAATAGTTCGAATATGCCGCAAGCACCTTGTCCAGTTCCCACGCACATGGTTACGGCTCCATATTTTTGGTTTCTTCTTTTCATTTCATTTAATAGTTGCACGGTTAATTTAGCACCTGTGCACCCTAAAGGATGTCCTAAAGCTATGGCACCTCCGTTTACATTAACAATATTGGGATCTATATCTAAGCCTTTAATAATGGCTACAGATTGGGAGGCAAATGCTTCATTTAATTCAATCTGTTGAAGATCATTTAGCTTTAATCCAGCAGTTTTTAAGGCCTCAGGAATGGCATAAAGTGGACCCACTCCCATTATACGAGGGGATAGACCAATTACTTTATAAGTTATTAATCTTGCTAAAGGTTTTACTCCAAGCTCTTTAACCATATCTTCTGACATCATCATAACAAATGCTGCTCCATCAGAGGTTTGTGAAGAATTCCCAGCAGTTACCGTACCCCCATTTTTAAATACGGGTCTGAGCTTAGAAAGGGCCTCTAGATTGGTGTCTTTTCTTGGTCCCTCATCTACTTTGCCAATAATTTCTTTCTCAATTCTATTTTCATTTTCGTCTAAATGAACCTGTTTGATGTGTATTGGAGCTATTTCATTTTTGAATACTTCATTTTCAATCGCTTTATTTGCTTTTTGATGTGACTGGTAAGCAAATTCATCTTGCATTTCACGAGTTACCCCAAATTCTTCTGCAACTGCTTCAGCTGTAAGCCCCATGCCCCAGTACCAGTCAGGATGCTGTTTACTATAATGATGATGTGGAACAATTCTCCATCCACCAAATGGAATAGGAGACATGCATTCAACTCCTCCAGCAACAATGCAGTTTCCGGCACCAGCTTGAATTTGATAGTGTCCTAATGCAATACTTTGTAGTCCTGAGGAACAATAGCGGTTAATGGTCATACCGGGGACCTTTTCCGTATCAAGTCCCATTAAAGAGATCATTCTAGCCATATTTAAGCCTTGCTCAGCTTCAGGAGTTGCATTACCTACAATCACATCGTCAATTCTTTCTTTATCCAAGTTTTCAAAATCTTTGAGTAAGTGTTCCAGAACTTGTTTCCCTAATTCATCAGGTCTTGTAAATCTAAACATACCTCTACCAGATTTACCTACTGCTGAGCGGTATCCTCCAACGATATAAACTGATTTCATCATAATTAATTTCTTAAAATTTTACCTGTTTGTAATAGGCTTTGAATTCTTTCTAATGTTTTTCTTTCAGCACATAGTTCAACAAATGCTTTTCTTTCTAAATCCAACAAATATTGTTCAGAAACAGGTGTGACTTGAGATAAATCACCACCACAAAGAACATAACCTAATTTTTCCGAAATAAGTTGATCATGTTCGGACATAAAGTTTCCTGATTTAAATGAATCTGCACCGACATAAACTATACCCAATCCCTCTTGCCCAAGAGCTTGAATGTCTTTTCGTTGGTTCTGTTGTGTGTATCCTTTTTCATGCATTTTAAGACATACCGACTTTGCATATGAGAGTTGATGTGCTCTAGAAACAATAATCTCATCTACCCCTTTTCTAAGAAGACCTAGTTCCATTGCTTCGTGAGCAGAAGTAGAAACTTTAGCTTGACCAATAGTCAGAAACTTTTCTCTAAATCGGTTAATTCGCATATCACCTGCTTTTAATTCATCTGAAAATCGAAGTACCATTTCTTTAGTTCCTCCTCCTCCTGGGATAAGTCCTACACCAAATTCTACTAATCCCATGTAGGTTTCAGCATGTGCAATTACTTTATCGGCATGCATGCATATTTCACAACCACCTCCTAAAGTCATTCCATGAGGTGCTGCTACCACAGGTACAGATGAATAACGAATTCTCATGGTCGTTTGTTGAAATCCTTTGACAGCTAAATTTAATTCGTCATAGTCTTGTTCTGCTGCCATCATGAATATCATACCTACATTTGCTCCAGCAGAAAAGTTAGTTCCTTCATTAGAAATTACGATCCCTTTGAATTGACCTTCTTCTGCCAAATCAATGGCTGTATTAATGGCACTTAAAATTCCTCCACCTATGGTGTTCATTTTAGAATGAAATGTGATATTAATGATTCCATCTCCAATATCTTGAAGGGAAGCCTCTTCATTTTTCCATATGGTTTTGGACGAATCGAGTGTTGATAATGATATTATATCATTTGAGCCTGAGATGGGCTGGAATTTTTTAGTTTGAAGGTCATAGAAATTGGATTTGCCTTCTGAAATCCGGTAAAAAGATTCATTTTCTTTAGCAAATGATATTACCCAATCGGGAACGGTTAGGTTTGCTTTTTCAATATTAGTAATGCCTTCTTTTATCCCAATGGCGTCCCAAATTTCAAAGGGGCCTAACTCCCAACCAAAACCAGCTTTCATGGCCTCATCCAATCTGTAAATTTCATCAGATATTTCAGGAATTCGATGGCTAGCATAACTTAATAAACCGGCAAATACTCTTCTGTAAAAGTCTCCTGCTTTATCATTTCCATTAAAAAGAACTTTTGTTCTTTTTTTGAGATTGTCAATACCTCTAGCTTTTCCAATGGTTTCAAATTTTGTTTTTGAAGTTGATTTATATTCAAATGTTTTGAGATCAAGTTCCAAAATTTCTTTTTTACCACTTTCGTTAATGGTCTTTTTGTAAAATCCTTGACCTGTTTTTGAGCCGAGCCAATTATTCTCTTTCATTTTAGCTATGAAAGATGGAAGGATGAAAACAGCTGATCTTTCGTCATTTGGACAATTTTCTTTTAATCCATTTGCCACATGAATTAAGGTGTCTAGTCCAACAACATCACAAGTTCTGAATGTAGCAGATTTTGGTCTGCCCATAATAGGTCCAGTTAGCGAATCAACTTCAGTGACCGAAAGATTTAATTCATCTACTATATGAAATAATTCTTGAATAGCAAAAACACCAACTCGATTAGCAATAAAAGCTGGAGTGTCTTTACATAGCACCGTGGTTTTGCCTAATAATTTCCCTCCAAATTCCATCATAAAATCTACTACTTCTTGGTTTGTTTTAGAAGTGGGTATAATTTCTAACAGCTTTAAGTAACGTGGAGGGTTAAAGAAATGAGTTCCTAGAAAATGAGATGTAAAGTCCTCAGTTCTATTATCTAACATGGAGTTAATTGGAATTCCAGATGTATTACTGGAAACGATGGATCCAGCTTTACGATGCTGATCCACTTTTTCAAAAATGATATTTTTAATATCTAATCGTTCTACAACAACTTCAATAATCCAATCACATTCGCTGATTTTGTCAAAGTCATCATCAAAGTTTCCTGTCGTAATATTATTTAACATGCTTTTTGAATACAGTGGTGCAGGTTTTGACTTAACTGCTGTATTGAGAGCGCTGTTTACTAAACTATTTCTCTTTTTATGATCAGACGAATTCTTTTCATTTTCAGGAATGATATCTAATAAGATCACCTCTAGACCTACGTTTGCTAGCTGACAAGCAATTCCAGAACCCATAATGCCAGATCCCAAGACAGCAACTTTTTTAATGTTTTTTATCATGATTAATTATTGTAAATATGGTCTCTGTCAATGAGTTTGTTAATTTTTTGAAGAACCTCAAAGCATGTTTTTAAATCGTTGTGATCAATCTCTTCGTAGAGTCTCTCATTAAAATGGATAACTACATCTCTAGATTTTTGCCGATGTTTCATTCCTTCTTCTGTTAAATGCAACTTGACTAGTCTTTTGTCTCTTTCGTCATGCCTTTTCTCAATAAATCCTTTTTTTTCAAGTGATTTAATCATTCTAGTCAAACTCCTTGGTTCCATTCCCATTTTTGGACCTAGTTTAGTAGAAGGTGTACCTTCTTTATCAATGTTGAGTAGAGCGTATCCTATGGCCATTGTTCCATCGAATTCTGCTGCTTTTAGGTTGTACATTCTTGCAATATTGTACCAAGACCATCTAATATGAAAATCTGCTGTGTCTTCTGCCCGCATATTTAAGGTTTATGAGGACTAAAATAATAAAAAAAAGTATGCATGCATACTTTTTTTTATATTATTCTTGAATAATTTTTCCTGTCAATTTGAGTAGGGTAGCGTTTGATTCTAGCAGGTCGAAGCTAGATTGATAGAGATTTACGCCTGAACTGAGATAACTCATTTCTATGTCACGAAAATTAAATGAATTAATCAGTCCTGTCTTTTCTTTAAATCGTGCAATTTCAAGGTTTTCTTTTGAAGCAATGAAAGCTTTTTTGTTTAATTCAAATATTTTCTTTCTTGTTTGGTATAAAGCAAATGTATTACTTAGTTCTAATACCAGTTGTTGTTGCATTTGTTCTAGTTGAATCTGATTTACCTCATTTTGAATTTCTAGCGCTTTTATTCCTCTCCTTACTTTACCTCCGTCAAATAGCCTAAAATTTAAAGTAAAGTTGGCGTAGTAATTTAAATTTCGACTTGAAGCTCCAGGGAATGGAGCGTTAGCGTCATTGGTTTTCAACTTGCCTGCGCTTGTGTTTGTTCCAGCGTTTAAGTTAACGTTGGGATAAAAGCTCGACTTTGCAATAGAAATGTCTTGCTGATTTAGCGAAATATTTAGGAATTGATTTTTGATATTGGTGTTGTTCGCCAACATTTCATTTTTCAAGGTGTTAAAGTCCTTATCGTTTAACTCAGGCTTAATTTCCGAGCTTAAAATCCATTCTTTTTCAATCTCTTCTCCCATTAATAAATTTAAATTTCGGATTGAGTTCCGGTAGGCTAGTTCTTGTAAATAAAAGCTAGAACTATCAGCTAACAGGTTATTTTCGTATTGTAAAAGTTCAAATTTGACTCCCACACCTAGATTACTTTTCAGCACTTGTTGGTCATATTTTTCTTTGGAGAGCTGAATAAGATTAAAAATCAGGTTCAACTGTTCCTTTTGCATTTTTGCTTGATAATAAGACAATATGATCCCGTGAATCGTGTTTTCTATAGCTAGAGTTGCTGTATTTTCACTTTGAATTTGTAGTTGCTCGAGTTTGTTTTTATTGGCTTGAATACCAAAGCCGTTAAATATGGTCCAGTTTAAAGCAAGATTACCACTTACATCGTTAGACTGAAATAGGTAAGGAGCAAAGGATATAGGGTTATTTCTCTGGTCAGAAATGGAATTGTTTTGACCTACGTTGACATTGATTTGTGGTAAACTTCCGGCTTCACCCCAACTGTTCATGATTTGATTAATAGCTACATTTTTTTGTGTAAGTTGTATGTCAAAGTTTTTTTGTAAACCTATTTCAATAGCTTTTTTCAGACTTAAAGAATCTTGACCTATGCCTGAAAACGAACTAAAAAAAACGATTATTACTAGTAATCTACTCATGAAACGATGCTACTCTTTTTTGATTTTCAATAACGGGTTCCACTTTGTCCCATGATGGAATGGTTTTTCCACCTTCCCAAATCCATTTTCTAGTTCTTTTCATATCGTTAAAATAGACTATTAACGGAGGGAAATAAATTAATAATATGATGGTGCCAAAAAGGACTCCGTAAGCTACAGAGATGGCCATGGGAATTAGAAATTGAGCCTGAAAGCTAGTTTCTAGGATGAGAGGATATAAACCGGCAACGGTGGTAATTGTAGTTAAAATTATCGCTCTAAATCTAGATTTACCTGCTTTGAGAACCGCTTCTTTTATGGAGAGACCTGATGCTATATTTTTGTTGTATTGGTCTAACATAACAACAGCATCGTTCACTAATATACCTACTAATGCTACTACACCCCATACACTTAAAGTAGAGAAGGGTTTTCCAACAATGCCATGACCTAATAAGGCACTGAAAATACCAACCGGAACAACCATAAGTATAAGTCTGCTTTGATAAAACGATTTAAAATTTAGCGATATGGTCATCATAATGAGAACGATGCTAATGAGGAATGCTATTGATAGTCTTATTCCAGAGTCTTCAGCTCGTTCAGCTTGACCCTTAATTTGGTAATCTACATTTGGAAATTGATTTACTAATTTGGGTAATAAATCTCTTTCAATTTGTGCATTGACTTGCCCAGAAAGTTCAGCGTCCATTAAACTAGCGTTAACCCTAATTTCTTTTTTCCCGTCAATGTGGTTTATTTTAACTTTTCCTCTTTTAATGGTGTAATCAGCTAACTCATTTAGGGGAAATTCTTCACCAGCTGCCGTCTTAATTCTGGTATTCTCAATATCAGATATTGAATTTCGATCATTCAACGGGTACCTAAGCCATATTTTAATCTCATCCCTGCCCTTGATTAGTCTTTGTACTTCCTGACCAAAAAATCCTTGTCTTATTTGGTTGGAAATAGTCATCTCATTTAATCCTAACAAATAAGCTTTAGATTTTAAATCTAAATGTAGTTCTCTGTTTCCTATCCCACTGTTATCTAATACATCTTTCACTTCTGGATAGCTTTTGAGTTGATCTTTCATCCAGTTTGCAGCTTCTTGAAGTTCCTCACCATTATCACTTTGAAGAGATAGGGAAACTGCTCTACCAAACCGCTGTTGACCTCCCACTGAAAACTTTTGCATAAATCGAGTAGAATCTTTAGGAAACTTACTCTTTAATTCGTTAGACATTTCAATGGTAGAGATATGCTCATTTTCTTTTACAGATAACCTAAGAGACCCAACATGACTTCCTACTTCTCCTAAATTCTCTGTACTGCCTACGCTGATAGCTCTGTAAGTAATTAGGGTGTCATTGTATTTTTCAATTAACTCGTTGTTATATTCTGCTACGATAGAATCGCAATACCAAAGAAATTTTTCTGTCCTAGTTTCTCTTTCTCCTGGCTGATAAGAAAATTCTACCAAGATGCTATCAAATGGAATGCTCGGAAAAAAAGTCCATCTTATCCATCCGGCAGAGAAAAGCCCGATTACTACTAAAATAAATGCCATTGGACCCCATACGTGTAATCGATGTCGTTTCAGGATTTTTTCTAAGAGTCGTCCGTAAGCTTCCCGTACACCTACTACAGCTTTTTCCAAAAAGGCCCTTACGTTAGATTTTCGTTTTGCTTTTGATTTCAAAATTTTATCACTAGCTAAATGGGAAGGAAGAATTAAAAAGGCTTCGATTAATGAAAACAACAGGCAAGCAATTACACTAAATGCCATCTCTTGCATCATCTCCATTTCACCACCGACA
>JAYPLD010000015.1:13532-35990 GCA_038129265.1 Crocinitomicaceae bacterium | reverse complement strand
AAAAATCGCGTGTCGTTGATTTGATAGATATTATTTATGTTATAATTAAAGCTTAAGTACCTTTTTTTGAAAATAGTTTTGTTTTCTGACGGATTCACGACTTCACTACCTGATAATTTTTTATAGCTAATTCCATAGTCCATGTAGTTGAAAATATTTCCTCCTCCATTAAAAATTTTGTACCCACCAAATTCCAATAAATAAGCTAATCGACCTCTGGGGTTAATGGAGTCATTTTTGATTCCGCCTAACCGTTCCATTTCATTTGGAAGCATGAAGGTTAGTCCAGGGCTAATGTAAAAATGACTCATTTTGTAGGTGCCGTCTAGCTCTACAAGGGGTCTATTTTTCTTTTTGTGAAACTGGCTGTAAGCACACCCACAAAACGCGATAAACGTAAGAAGTACTATTCCAAACCTCATAATTTAGAAAGTATTTTATGTTCAATTTCTTCAGAATCCCAAATTTCATGAATAGAGGGCTCCTTTAAGATTTCTTTCATAATTAGGTCTTGTTTTTTTCCTTGAGCTATAGCTTTTGAATAAGGGATATGGCTAAAAGTAACTTGACTATATAATGGTATCCACTTTTCAGGATGTTTTTCATGCAATTTAGCTTCGATTTTTTTCTGTAATAAAAAATCTTCATTAGCTACATGATCTCTCATTACATAATAATTATGTAAGGAAAGGTCTTGTAATGCGTCTCCATCTGCTTTTCTTGTTCTTTGATAAGCTTTGAATGTCTCATCCCAGTTTTGATGTTGATTGAACAACTCCCACATTACCGTACAGTCTTCAAATCCTGCGTTCATGCCTTGACCATAAAAGGGAACGGTGGCATGACAAGAGTCACCCATTAAAGCAAACTTACCCATTGTCCACGGGTAGCATCTTACAATTGAAAGGGAAGAAAGCGGATTTTGGTGCCAATTTTCAATCAAATTAGGCATAAGTGCATGAAAGTCAGGAAATATGGTTTTAAAAAACGCATTTATTTTTTCATCTGAATCCAAATCATTAAAGGCGTATTCGTGGTTTTCATAGGGCATGAATAGCGTACAAGTAAATGAACCATCTTCATTTGGTAATGCAATCAACATAAATCGGCCTCTAGGCCATATATGTAACGCATTCTTTTCTAGTTGATAATTTCCGTCTTTATCAGCAGGAAGAAGCAATTCTTTATAACCATCTTCTATGTAAAACTGACTATAATTAAAGCGATCTACTTTTTGCATAGCATTATATCTCACTGCGGAAAAAGCACCATCTGCTGCAAAAACTAAGTCAGCTGAATCTTCAAACTCTCTATTGTTCTTTAAGTCTTTCAACTGAACAATCCCATTTTCTAGATCTGCCCCAATGCATTGATGATTATAATGAATCGTAGCCCTTCCTTTGTTTTCAGCAATATCCATCATAATGGCATTCAAATGACCTCTAGATACGGAATAAATGGCTTCATCTTTTTTTCCATAAGGTTGATAAGTAAGCTTTCCATCTGTATCATGCATAATTCGACCAGACATAGGAATGGCAATTTTTTTCACTTCTTCTTCAACTCCCGCATTTCTTATTGCCTTCCATCCTCGATGGGAGAGGGCTAAATTGATTGATTTTCCAGCAGAGATTTCTGCTTTTCTGATATCGGGTCTTCTTTCATATATAGTCACTTTATATCCAGCTTTAGCCATGTAAACTGCCCATAGTGACCCTACAAGCCCTGCTCCAACAATAATTACTTTCTTTTCCATCTTTTTCTATATGCTGATTGATCAAAAATGCGGTCTGAAGATTTATTGAATCTAGAAAACAAGGTTGTTGAAAACCTCCAGACAAACAGGCCTATCACCATTATCCCGATCAATAATAAATACAATTTTATATTTGAATTCACTTCTATCAACCTTTTAATGCTTGTTTTAAAATTTCACCAAAACGGTATACATCTTCAAAACTGTTGTAAAGTGGAACGGGTGCAATTCTTATGACGTTAGGCTCTCTCCAGTCTGAAATAACTCCTTCTGCAGTTAGTTGGTTAAATAGTTTTCTTTCTGCTCCGTGAGCAACAATAGATAATTGACATCCTCTATCGTTTTCTTCCTTTGGTGTAATTACCTCAAGATTAATGTTAACCTCTTTATTAATTTCGTCAATCACAAACGCCAAAAAGTTGGTCAGTTCTATACTCTTTGCTCGTAAATTTTCAAAACCTGCTTCTTCAAATATCTCTAGTGATGCTAAATGGGCGGCCATTGATATAACGGGTGCGTTTGAAAGTTGCCAACTTTCTGCTGTAGGGATAGGAGAAAAGGTGTCTGGCATCTTAAACCGATCCTCTTTATTATGTCCCCACCACCCTGCAAATCTTGGAATATTTTCGTTTGATACGTGCCTTTCGTGTATGAAATATCCACTAACCCCACCAGGTCCAGAATTCAAATATTTATAAGAACACCAAGTGGCAAAGTCTACGTTCCATTCATTAAGTTTTAAAGGAATATTTCCAGCTGCGTGGGCTAAGTCAAAACCTACTTTAGCGCCAATTTTGTGACCAGCTTTTGCTATTTTTTGCATGTCAAAAACTTGCCCTGTAAAGTAGTTAACTCCCCCAATCATGATCATTGCAATTTCATCCTTATGATTTTGAATTACAGAGATGATATCTTCAGTCCTAATTATATGTTCCCCAACTCTTGGCTCAACCTCAATTAAGTTTTCTTTTGGATTTAAACCGTGAAATTTTAATTGACTCTGTAGTGCATATTGATCACTAGGAAATGCTTTTTTTTCACATAATATTTTGCTTCTTTTTCCTTTTGGATTGAAAAAAGACACCATCAATAAATGTAAATTTGTAGTTAAACTGTGAGTGACCGCTACCTCATTGGGTTTTGCACCTACTAACCTTGCAATTTTGTCCGTAAAAAGTTCATGATAAGGCATCCAAGGTCTCTCCGCATGAGTGTGTCCATCAACTCCCCATTTTGCCCATTCGTCTAGTTCTCTGTTTACATAAGTTCTAGCCAACTTAGGTTGAAGCCCTAGCGAGTTTCCAGTAAAATAGATGGGACGCTTATCACTGAATGAGGGGAAGTGAAATTGGTCTCTAAAGTGACTAAGTTTATCATTTTGGTCAAGTTTTTTTGCACAGTCTAAAGAAAATTCCCAATTAGTCACGATATTCGAATTGTATTGATTAAAGTGCAAATATAGTTGAATTAAAATCGGAGTTATAAAAATGTTGAATTTGTTAAATGAACGATCTAAGAAACTTTTTATTGAGGCTAAAAAAGTAATACCTGGAGGGGTCAACTCACCAGTTAGAGCTTTTAAGTCTGTAGGTGGCGATCCGATTTTTATTAAAAAAGCAAAGGGAGCTTATTTATTTGATGAGGACGATAATAAATATATTGACTATATATCTTCATGGGGCCCCCTAATTCTAGGCCATGCCCACGAATCCGTTATAGAAGCCATAAATCAACAGAGCTACAAGGGAACGTCCTATGGTATCCCTACTGAATTGGAAACGAAAATGGCCGAACTGGTAGTTGAACTGGCACCCAATGTGGATAAAGTTAGATTTGTTAATTCAGGTACAGAAGCATGTATGAGTGCGGTCAGGCTTGCACGTGGATTTACAGGAAAAGATAAGATTATTAAATTTTCTGGTTGTTATCATGGACATGCTGACCCATTTCTAATTGAAGCAGGAAGTGGTGCATCTACATTTGGTATGCCCAATAGCCCTGGTGTTACAAAGTCTAGTGCCAAAGACACTTTACTTGCTGAATACAATAATATTGATCAAGTCATTCAATTATTTGAAAAAAACAAAAATGAAATAGCAGCTATTATTTTAGAACCTGTAGCAGGTAATATGGGTTGTGTTTTACCAAAGCAAAATTTCATTAGAGCGTTAAAAAAATTATGTCTATCAAACGATTCCTTATTGATTTTTGATGAGGTAATGACCGGGTTTCGGTTAGCTTTAGGTGGTGCTCAGGAATTATTATCTATTGATGCAGATTTAATTACCTATGGTAAAGTAATTGGAGGGGGACTTCCAGTTGGAGCATTTGGGGGAAGGGCAGAGATCATGGATTTTTTGGCTCCCAATGGTCCGGTTTATCAAGCAGGTACGCTAAGTGGAAATCCAATTGCCATGTCTGCTGGGTTTGCTATGTTATCGCATCTAAAGCAAAATCCAAGTGTATTTACTTCATTAGATGAAAAAACCACTTACCTGAAAAAGGGTTTGGAAGAGAGATTAAAAAATGCTGAATTACCTTTTCAGATAAATCAACTCGGTTCAATGATGTCTCTTCATTTTACAAATGAACCAGTTATCGATTTCACAACCGCAAAGAAAGGAGATAATGAATATTTTAAAAGGTATTTTCATGCTATGTTGGCCAACGGAGTTTACTTACCACCAAGTGCATATGAAAGTTACTTCCTAAATGATGCAATTTCTTATGAAGATTTAGACCATACTCTTGATGCTCTATCAGCTGCAATAAGTTTTATTGAACGTAAATAAAATATGTAATAAGAAATTTCTTTTGATGATAAAAAAATCATGGAAAAAATTATTGCATGTGCCGTTGATGGCATACAAGGAATCAAAGTAGAAGTTCAAGTTCACGTTGAAAGGGGTGCCAAATTTTATATGGTTGGACTCCCAGATAATGCAGTAAAAGAAAGTCATTACAGGATTTCTGCCGCGTTAAAAAATAATGGTCTTTCGTTACCTGTAAGACACATCATTATCAATCTAGCACCCGCTGATATTAGAAAGGAAGGAAGTGCTTATGATTTACCTATTGCTATTGGGATTTTGCTTGCCACTAGTCAATTGAATTTTACTTCAATTGATCAATATTTAGTGATGGGAGAGTTGTCTTTAGACGGAAGTATAAAAGCAATAAAAGGAGTACTTCCCATGGCCATTAAAGCAAAAGAAATGGGGCTAAAGGGTGTGATCATTCCAAAAGAAAATCAAGAAGAAGCGCAGTTTGTTAGTGATCTTGATGTTATTGCCGTGTCTCACTTAAGTGAGCTGATATCCATGATAAATGATAATCAATTCCAACCTTCTTGCTCATCTGTTCCTAAAATGGAGAAAAATAAAAATAGAGGTGATTTTTCTGACGTAGTGGGACAGCATTTTGTAAAAAGAGCATTAGAAATCGTAGCTTCTGGAGAACACAATACGTTAATGATAGGACCTCCGGGATCAGGAAAATCCATGCTTGCTAAAAGAATTCCATCTATTTTACCACCATTAACTCAAAAAGAAGTCATTGAAACCACAAGGATTTACTCTGTTATTGGAAAAAATAAGGGGATTATTTCAGCTCCTCCATTTAGAAGCCCTCATCACACTATTTCAGATGTGGCCTTAGTTGGTGGTGGGACACATCCGATGCCAGGTGAAATGTCACTTGCACATAATGGGGTGTTATTTCTGGACGAATTCCCAGAGTTTAAACGAAGTGTAGTTGAAGTACTTAGGCAACCATTAGAAAACCGAGAAATTACGATTTCTAGGGCTTTGAAGTCGTGCACTTATCCTGCTAAATTCATGCTTGTATTAGCCATGAATCCGTCTCCAGCCGGAAACTATTATGAAGAAAATAGTATGCACTCAAAACAAAAAGTTTTTAAATACCTTGAAAAATTAAGTAAGCCCCTTCTAGACAGGATTGATGTTCAAATAGAAGTAGACCCTGTTCCAATAAAAGATCTCACAGTGCATGGCATAATGAATGAGACAAGTGATATTATTATGAAGCGAGTGATCCAAGCTAGGGAAGTTCAATACGAAAGGCAAGGGAAAACAAATGCATTATTGAATTCTACCGAACTTAAAAAATATTGTGAATTAAATCATGAGGGTAAACAATTTTTAATCAAAGTCGGAAAGCAAATAAATCTTACCGCTAGAGGATATGCAAGAATTTTAAAAGTATCAAGAACAATAGCAGATATGGAAGGATCGAACTCAATTCTGATGAATCATATTTTAGAATCGTTACAATACAGGAGTTTAGAAAGGATAAAATCTTTTTTAGTTTAACCAATAGATATCCCCCTACAATGAATTCATCTATATTTGCCGGTTTTTAAAACCAACGACTAAAATGAAACGAGTATTAAAAAATTTCACTTTTGATCCAAAAAGTGACATCCTTTCGGGTATAACCGTAGCCTTGGCTTTAGTTCCAGAAGCAGTTGCTTTTGCTTTTGTTGCAGGTGTAGATCCTTTAGTTGGTCTTTATGGTGCATTTATTATGGGATTCATCACTTCTCTTTTTGGAGGTAGGCCAGGTATGATTTCTGGAGCCACAGGTGCCATGGCAGTCGTGATGGTTCATTTGGTTCAGCAAGGCAACATAGTTGGAGATGATTTAATAAAGCCTATAGAAAACTTAGGCTTGTATTGGCTATTTATCACATTACTATTGGTGGGAATTATCCAAATTTTGGCTGGAATTCTCAAGATGGGAAAGTTTGTAAGATTAATTCCTCACCCTGTTATGATGGGCTTTGTAAACGGATTAGCTATTGTCATTTTTATTTCTCAATTAAATCTATTTAAAAATAGTTCAGATGGTATAGTCACCTGGATGCAAGGAATAGACTTGTATATAATGCTTGGTTTAGTTTTATTAACTATGTTGATTATGTTTTTGATTCCAAAATGGACAAAAAAAATACCATCAGCTTTAGTTGCCATATTAGCTGTAGCCTCTATTACTATTTTTGGTGGACTGGATGTAAGCACAGTCGGTTCATTTATTGTTGATGGTGGAGGTTCAGGTTTAGAAGGAGGATTACCCAATTTTAAATATGAAATTTTTAGTGTATGGTATACTTTAGAAGGGTATTGGAGTTTAATTCTTACTACGGCCTGTTTGTTAGCGTCAGTGGGTTTAATTGAATCTTTAATGACATTAAATTTAGTGGATGAATTGACTGAAACTAGAGGAAGTGGTAATAGAGAGTGTATTGCTCAAGGTAGTGCAAACATCTTAAGTGGATTTTTTGGTGGAATGGGAGGGTGTGCTATGATTGGTCAATCCATTATTAATGTAAATTCAGGTGGAAGAGGTAGATTATCGGGATTAGTTGCTTCTATTTCGTTATTGTGTTTTATTTTATTTGGAGCACCCTTAATTGAACAAATCCCCATTGCTGCTTTGGTAGGAGTCATGTTTATGGTTGTTATTGGCACATTTGCTTGGAGTAGTTTTAGGGTAATTCGAAAAATTCCAATTTCCGATGCTATTGTTTTAATTGTAGTTTCATTAGTTACGGTTTGGCAAGACTTAGCAATAGCAGTATTAGTGGGAGTAATTATATCTGCTTTGGTTTTTGCATGGAAAAATGCATTAATGATTAGAGCAAGAAAAAAAATAAAGCCTGATGGAACTAAAGTATATGAAATATGGGGTCCATTATTTTTTGGCTCAGTTCAAAATTTCAATGCTAAATTTGATGTAAAGAATGATCCTGATAAAATTGAAATTGACTTTATTGAATCAAAAGTCAATGATCATTCAGGAATTGAGGCTATTGATAATCTTGTCAACAAGTATTTGAAGGCAGGAAAGCAAATTAAACTAACTCACTTGAGTCCGGAGTGTAAAACATTGTTGCTAAAAGCAAATAAATCGCTAGAAAAAATTATTCAAACTTCTATTGACGACCCTAGATACTATGTAGTAACTGATTTACTTGACACGGAAGTGTAAGCGAATACAATATATAGAATAAATCAAGGTAGTTTGTTTCTTCGTTATTTTAAAACTATTCTACAGTTATTTAGTTGTACTTCACTAAATTTTCTGCTCTTTTATCTACTACTTGGTAGGCTTTTAACAGAGAAGAATAGTACCCTTGATCCACTTGATTCCTGTAATCATTCTCTATTTTTTTAGACTTTTCATCTACGTTCTCTGAGGATAATGAAGCGTTATTTAAACTGTTTAGTTTTACAATATAAATTCCTTGCTTCCCTTCAATAATTGGTGAAATAGTGTTAGGAGTTAAATTAAAGATGTTGGCCATTACCTTAGGCTCTGGTAGCATATTTTGGTTATTTCCAATATTTACATCACTGTATTTAACACTATTTGTTTGTAACGCATATCCTAAGGATGATGCAATTGAGTCTAAATTAGAACCAATGCTAATGTCATTATTTGTTATAAAATAATCAGCTTTCTTTTTATTTATGACAGCAGGCTCCATTAATCCTTTAATATTTTTAAATTGATCATTTTCTCCTTCAATTTTTTCAGTTAATTGAGCAATTACTATTTGGTTATGAGAAATAAAATCAGGCTCCATGATATCGCCAATTTCACTATTAAAAGCCCATTTTGCTATAAATAATTTTCTATTTAAGTCTACTGGTCCATATAGATTGTTCTGGCTTGTTCTTTTAAGGTATTTAAAGCTATTGTTTTTAAAATAAGTTAGTGGCACATCACCTGATGATCTCACTTCATATCCATAATCATCAGCTGCAGCTCTCAAGCCAGCTGAATCTGCATTCATATAAAAGTTAACTGCTATGGAATCATAGTAAAAGTCTTGTGTACTTGAACTAGCCATGATAGACTCATCCACAATAGCTATTTTTTTCTGTGTTCCTATTTTTCTTCCTAATACTTGTATGATATGGAATCCATAATTTGTCCTTACTACTCCAGTTGAGCCAATTCTTTTCTCAAAACTGAAGTTTTCAAATTCAGGAACCATTTGACCTTTAGGGAACCAAGAATAGACACCTCCATTAGGAACAGAACCTGGGTCATCAGAGTATTTTTGAACTAGCTCAGTGAATTTACTAGAGTCTCTTTTCACAGCATAAAGGATACTATCTGCTAATCTTTTGTTCGCTGCGTCATCTTCATCTCCTTCTTTGGATGTGATTAGGATATGTCTGACTTTAGCTTGTTCCTCTTCAGTAGTTTCGTAGATCTTAACCAAATTAACTTTGTCTTGGTGAACAAATGGGCCAATTACATCGCCCTCTGATGCTTCATCAATTTGTAAGTCTATAAATGAAGAAAATCTACCACCTCTGTAAGGTTGATCACTATATATTCCAGATGGTCTTGGACCATATTGGGATTCAATATACATGGGTGATTCAGCATTGTCTGCGACAAACACTGAATCGTCATCAGCATTTTTAAAGCTGGTTTTCAGTGACTCCATAGATGAAGTGTAATATTCTATATCTTCCTGTGAAGGTTCGAATTTAATTACCACATAATCATAAACCGCAACATCATTTTCTTGTTTCCATTTCTTTTCGTATCGATGACCATTAAAGTAATTTTTGCGATCCTCATCCGTAATTTGTGCGACACTGTCTGGAATTTGATTATAATCGACAAAAATATAATCGATGTTAGCCACGGTATTATCTTCAAAGTTTATTTTCTTGCCTTCTTGTACAGTTCCTAGTAAGCCATATTTTAGCATTGATCTGTACTTGGCTAGTTTTCTATCGAACTGAAGAGGTATTTCAAAATTGTTTTTGATATTTAATATGTAGTTTGGATCAGGTTCGTTTTGTAATCTTTTCCTCAATTCAAAAACTTCTTCTCCAAATCTTTCTTGATTAAATACTCCATTTTCTACAAATTGTTCTTTGAATTGTGAGGGTAGAGGGTTTTGGCTGTTTAGTATACCTTCATTTAACTCTGAGCTGGTTACACCAATTCCTAATTTTCTTAATTCAATGTTATAAATCGTATCCGATATCATTTGATACCATGCTCTGAATTTAATTTCATCCTCATTAGCATTAGGAAAGTTTCTGGAGGCTATATTCTCTATTTGATAATAACCCCACGTTTTGGAATCAATTTCATTGTTGTCAAACAATCCAATATTTGCGTTTTGGTTCGAAAACCAAGGGATTGTTCCATCGAAAAGAGGGGTGAAAATAAATAATACAAGTCCAAGACCTACCATTGTGACTAACAAGCCTGATCTTTCCCTAATTTTTCCTATAATTGCCATTAGTAGTTTTTAATAAAGTTTGCGAATATACAATTGAATAATCACATATGAAAATTACTTTTCGTTAAGTATTTTTAAACTTTAATTTTAATATTCTTTAGATGGTAAATTGGATAGGATATACAAAAGCATTACATCTCATTTTCATGGTAAGCTGGTTTGCTGGTCTTTTTTACATGGTAAGGTTGTTCGTTTACTATGCTGAATCTGAAAAAAATCATGGTGAACTCGCTTTTGTTTTTCAAAAACAATACCTACTCATGCAAAGTAGGTTATGGTATATTATTTCCTGGCCATCATTAATATTAACCCTTTTGTTTGGGCTAATTACGTTGTTTTCAAAACAGCATAATTACTTACTAAATGAAGCATATATGCATGTAAAATTAGGCTTTGTCTTGTTACTAGTTGTATACCACATCATATGTCATAAAATCCATTTGGACCAAAAAAAGGGAGTGTCTACATATACGGGAATTCAAATGCGAGTATGGAATGAAGTGGCTACGTTATTTTTAGTAATTATAACTTTCGTTATTGTGTTGAGAGATCAACTGGATGGTTTTTATGGGGCAATCGGATTTATCCTTTTTGGAATTTCTTTGTTTCTTGGAATTAGGCTGTACAAAAGATTACGTAAAGAATAATTGTAAACAATTTTCTGTTTTTTTTAAACATCTTAATATATCGGTAATTTATTAGAAAGATTCTTTTTAAAATTGCCATCATTTTAAATAAATTGAATTGTCAGAACTAAAACAAATTAAATCAGCACTCATTTCCGTTTTCTCCAAAGACGGATTAGATGAATTAGTATTAGCATTAAGTCAACATGACGTCCAAATAATTTCTACTGGAGGCACACAAAAGTATATTGAATCTTTAGGGGTTCCTGTCACTCCAGTGGAAGAGATTACGAGTTACCCGTCAATTTTAGGTGGAAGAGTAAAAACACTACATCCTAAAGTTTTTGGGGGTATACTAAGTAGAAGAGAAAATCAGGAAGATGGAAAACAATTAGATGAATATGAAATTCCCGAAATAGATTTGGTTGTTGTTGATTTATATCCATTTGAAAAAACAGTTTCGTCAGGAGCTCCTCATCATGATATTATTGAAAAAATAGATATTGGTGGAGTTTCTTTAATTAGGGCCGCTGCGAAAAATTATGAGGATGTTACGGTTATTTCCAACAAAAGTGATTACAAAACATTAGTAAATATCATTTCAAAAAATGGTCCAAAAACATCGTTAGATGATCGTAAGAAGTTTGCTTATTTAGGTTTTAAACTCACTACTCAATATGATTCATCTATAAATCAATATCTGTCTCCTGAAGTGGAGAAGAAAGCTTTAAGGTATGGGGAAAACCCTCATCAAAAAGGGTGGTTTCAGGGGAATTTGAATGAAGTCTTCAACCAGTTACACGGAAAGGCTATTTCGTACAATAATTTATTGGATATCGATGCTGCCGTCATGTTGATGGCTGACTTTGATGATAGCTCTGCTACTTTTGGAATACTTAAACATAATAACGCATGTGGATTTGCTTCTAGAGAAACCCTTCATGATGCATATAAATCTGCACTAGAATCAGATCCTATTTCTGCTTTTGGCGGAGTATTAATCGCAAATAGAATGATTGATTTTCAAACTGCTGAAGAAATTAATAAGCTATTTTGTGAAATCGTAATTGCTCCTTCATATAGTGACGATGCATTAGAATTATTGAAGTCAAAAAAGAATAGAATTATTTTAGAACAAAAAATGAATCATTTTGAGGGTTTAATTTCGAGATCCTGTTTAAACGGAAATTTGATTCAAGAAAGAGACAGCTCAATCGAAGAAATCAGCACATTTGAGGCTAAAACCAAAAAAAATCCTACTAAAAGTCAATTAGGGGATTTATTTTTTGCAAATAAATTGGTAAAACACACTAAATCCAATACTATTGTGTTAGCCAAGGACCAACAATTACTTTCAAGTGGTACAGGTCAAACATCAAGAGTAGATGCATTAAAGCAGGCTATACATAAAGCTAAATCTTTTGGGTTTGATCTTAATGGTGCGGTAATGGCATCAGATGCTTTTTTTCCATTTCCAGATTGTGTGGAAATTGCAGGAAACGAGGGAATTAACGCTGTTATCCAGCCAGGTGGTTCATTGAAAGATCAATTATCTATTGATTATTGTGATGAAAATAATTTGGCTATGGTTTTTACAGGTGTTAGACACTTTAAACATTAATTTTTTATGGGAATATTCAATGTCTTTACGCAGGAAATAGCAGTTGATTTAGGAACAGCTAACACACTTATTATTCATAATGATAAAGTGGTAGTAGACGAACCCTCTATAGTGGCTATGGATAGAACTACTGCAAAAGTGATTGCTATTGGGAGAAAAGCACAGCAAATGCATGGAAAGACCCACGAAAACATAAAAACTATCCGTCCATTAAAAGATGGTGTAATTGCCGATTTTCAAGCTGCTGAACACATGATTCGAGGTATGATCAAGATGATGAAAGGCGGATCTAAATTTATTCAACCTTCTATGAGGATGGTTATTTGTATACCATCAGGAATTACAGAAGTGGAAAAAAGAGCAGTCCAAGATTCTGCTGAACATGCCGGAGGTAAGGAAGTTTATTTAATTCACGAACCTATGGCAGCAGCTATAGGAATAGGAGTAGATGTAGAAGAGCCAATGGGAAATATGATTATCGATATTGGGGGAGGAACTTCTGAAATTGCAGTAATCGCATTAGGTGGAATAGTTTGCGACAAGTCCATTAGAGTTGCTGGCGATGACTTCACAAGTGATATTGAAGAATACATGAGAAGACAGCATAATATTTTGATTGGTGAAAGAACGGCTGAACAAATTAAAATTGAGGTTGGTGCAGCTATAGATACCCTTGAAAACCCTCCACAAGACTATGCTGTTAGAGGAAGGGATTTAATGACAGGTATACCTAAAGAGATTTACGTGTCATTCAAGGAAATTGCGCATGCCCTTGATAAATCCATTTCCAAAATTGAGGAAGCCATTTTAAGTGCATTGGAGATGACTCCACCTGAGCTTTCTGCTGATATTTATAAAACGGGGATTTACTTAGCTGGTGGGGGTTCTATGCTACGCGGACTAGATAAAAGGATTTCTAAAAAGACAAAATTGCCTGTACACATAGCTGAAGATCCGTTAAGAGCAGTAGCTAGAGGAACAGGAATTGCGCTAAAAAATATCGATAAATTTCAATTTCTGATCAAGGGATAAATTTGATTTTATATGAGGAATTTAATTCTATTAATTCAGAAATATAGAAACTTTCTATTCTTTCTGTTTTTAGAATTCATTGCCGTCATTTTTTTATTTAGCTGGAAAAACACCTACCATCACAGTACCTATATTAGTTCAAGTAATTTTGTTACTTCTACGATATGGAATTGGAAAAATAATATAGACTCTTATTTCAATTTGTCAGAAGTTAATAAGCAATTAGCGGATGAAAATGCCGTCTTAAAAGAGATGCTATTGAATAAGGAGATATTATTAGGAAAAAACTTTGTCAAGTCTGGTGACAGCTTATTTGTCAAAGCCTTTAAATTTCAAGAAGCCACTATCATTCAATCACAATTTAAATTTTCTGAAAATCACATTTTAATTAATAAGGGTAGTGTAAATGGCGTTGAAACAGAGATGGGATTTAGTGGGACAAAAGGAATAATTGGAAGGGTTGTAAATGTGTCTGCACATTACGCTAATGTACTCCCTGTAATAAATGCTGATTTTAAATTATCAGTTATTCACAATGCATCAAACTCTTGGGGTGATTTAAGCTGGGAAAAGGGCATCAATGATTACAGAACTGCTAGCGTAAATAATATTCCTATCTATGCCAAAGTAAATTTAAATGATTTGTTTACTACCACTGGTTCAGACGGTATTTTTCCTAGTCAAGTTCCAGTAGGTAAGGTGGTGAAAATTGAGAAAGATCAAGAGGCTCAAAAAAAGGTAATAACGATAGAGCTCATAGAAGATTTTTCAAATATTCATGTGGGTTTTGTAGTTAAAAACAACCTTAAGTCTGAAATGATTGAGATTCAAGAAAATGAGTAATTCTTTTCAACATATTTACTGGGTAATAGGGTTACTTTTTTTTCAATTATTTGTAGTAGATGTAATTGATTTAGGAACGTATTCATCTTACTTTACGCCTCTTATTTTTTCGTATGTAATTTTTAAAAGAAAACTAGAAACTACAGTTACTGAACTATTAATTTTTGCATTTTTTGTAGGGTTTTTAGTAGATGTATTTAGAAATACAATTGGTCTTAATATAAGTGTGTTACTTTTAATTACTTTTTTAAGGTCTCGAATTTTAAATTTAATTTCTGCTAGAGAGGATTTTGATGATAATGTTGAGTTGAATCTTTTCAATATTGGTATAGTAAGGTATTTGTTTTATTATGGTGTTGTACTTTTTTTCCACCATACTATATTTTATCTAGTTGAGCAGTTTTCGTTTGTTCATTTATTCTCTTTATTAAGCAAAGCCCTTATTAATTCCATATTCGCTTTAGCCATTTTAATTTTGTTTGAATTTATTTTTAATTCGAAAAAATAGATGGATCCGTATCAAAATAGAAGATGGGTAATCATATTAGTTATTATTGCTATCAGTATAATTTTTTCATTAAGGTTGCTTTACATTCAAGTAATTGATAAAGAGTGGTCAAAACGAGCTGAGCAGATTAGTTTTATAAAAGAAAACCTTCAGCCTCCTAGAGGGTTTATATACGATAGGAACCAAGAGTTATTAGTAGGAGCGGAAAATGTCTATGATATTTATATACTTCCTGTTAAGATTAAAGAAAAAGATTCAAGTATAATTTGTAATATTTTTAAAATTTCAAAAGAAGAATTAAGAGAAAAAATTCAATTAGCGTCTACAGGATATAACGTACCATACAAATCTTCTGTCATGTTTGAGTCTCTTAGCAAAGAGGAGTATGCTAAAATTGCCCCTTTATTGTCAAAGGTAGAGGCTGTTCAAGGTAAGTCAAAAACGGATAGGGGATATCCATTAAAAACAGGAGCTCATTTATTGGGCTACATCAGAAGAATTAGTCAAATTCAATTAGATAAGTTTAAGACTCAAGGAGATTTATTCTACTCAAAGAATGATTTTATTGGAATCACAGGAATTGAAAATGTATATGAGAAAGAATTAAGAGGGGAAAGAGGTGATGCAAATTATTTAAGAGATTATGCAGGTAATAAAGTGGAAACCATAGATAAGAATCCTGCAACACCAGGGAAGGATATCCATACTACAATTGATGCGCGTTTACAGAAATTAGGAGAAGAGTTAATGAGAAATAAAATAGGATCTATAGTAGCAATTGAACCTCATACGGGTGAGATTCTTTGTATGGTGTCATCTCCAAGTTATGATCCATCTATTTTAACTGGTAAAAATTTTGTCAAATCTTATACCACATTAAAATCCAACGACAGCTTAAAGCCCCTAATTAATAGGCCAGTTTATAACGATAATTACAGGCCAGGATCTATTTTTAAATTGGTTCAAAGCTTAATTGCATTACAAACGGGTGTAATTCATAAAAACACTTCTATAGTGTGCAACAAAAATAAAATTGGCTGTCACCATCACGAAGAACCCACTTCACTTAAGAAAGCCATAAAGCATAGTTGTAACCCCTATTTTTTAGAAGTTTATAAAAGATTGATTTTATCTAAAAGATTTGACAATTATTTTGAAGAAAGTAGGAAAGGATTACAAAAATGGGAGGAAATGGTGAAAACATTCGGTTTTGGTAACCCTTTGGGAGTTGATGTTCCTGAAGAAAAAGGAGGCTTTGTACCCAATGTTGACTTTTATGACAAATGGTACGGAAAAAAGAGATGGGCTTTTAGTACTATTTACTCTAACAGCATTGGAGAAGGTGAAATAGGTGTCTCGCCTATTCAAATGGCAAATCTAGCTGCGATTATTGCTAATAAGGGCTTTTATTACGTACCACATTTGGTCAGAAAAATTGGTAAAGAAAATATTCAAAATAATTTTTCAACTAGGCAAAAAACTTGTGTGGATTCATCACATTTCCAAACGGTAATTGATGCTATGCAACTTGTTGTTGGAAGTGGTACAGGTAGAAGTGCACAAATAGACAGTATTAGTGTTTGTGGTAAAACAGGTACAGTGGAAAATAAAACATTTAATGATCACTCTGTTTTCATTGCTTTTGCTCCTAAAGAAGACCCTAAAATTGCAATTTCAGTATATGTAGAATACGGAACTTGGGGTAGTAAGTGGGCTGCTCCAATTTCAAGTGTAATGATGGAATACTATTTAAAAAGAAATCTAAGCCAAAATGGTATTAAAAAAATGAATATTATTAAAGAAGCCACAATACTACATCCTAATACAGATTTTACGTTTTGATTTATAGAAACTTATCCATATGGAAGAACATTGATAAATACCTATTGGTCTTATGTGTTAGCTTAATCGCACTTGGTTATTTCACCATTTATTCTAGTAGTTTTTTAGGTTATGAACAAGAAAATTCTTTCTGGTCTCACAGTTATGGAAAGCAAATGATTTGGATAATCATCTCTCTTTTATTAGGAACTTTAATTTTATTGGTAGAGGGTAATTTTATTCAGAATAGCTCCTACATCATATACGCTGTAGTTATGCTGTTGTTGATTGTAGTATTGTTTATGCCAGCCGTTAAAGGGGCAAAATCTTGGTTTCAATTTGGTGGATTTTCCATTCAACCTTCAGAGTTTGCTAAGTTAGGATGTAGTCTGGCTTTTGCTAGGTATTTAAGTCTAATCAATGTAAGGACACAAAACATTAAAAATAGAATCATAGCTGCATCTCTGGTGGTGATACCAGCTTTACTAATAATGATTCAACCTGATCCTGGGACTATGCTAGTTTTTATAGGCTTTGTTTTTGTCTTATATCGCGAAGGCCTTTCTGGAAACATTCTGTTAATTGGTCTTTTTGGGGTTTTAATTGCAGTTATAGGTGTGTTTTTTAAAGCTTCAACGCTATACATAACTATTTTTGGAATAACGATTTCTGGTAACCTATTATTTGGTTTCATTTTACTTCTTGGTTTCACTTCGGCATTCTTTATTATAAGGTATTTTGTTTTACCAAGGTACAGGAGAGAAAAATTTGTTCGTCTTGCTGTAGTTAGCATAGTAGGCATCTGTATCACTTTATCAGTAAGTTTTGTCTATGACAATATGTTTAAGGAACGGCATAGAAATAGATTTCAAATTATGTTTGGAATTAAGGAGGATAGAAAGGGTGATGGGTATAATATTTATCAGGCTCTATCCGCTATTGGTTCTGGAGAAACTTTTGGAAAAGGATATCTTAAAGGGACCTTAAGCAATGATAAGTTTAAACACGTCCCAGAGCAAAATACAGACTTTATCTTTTGTGTTTTAGCAGAAGAATGGGGGTTTTTGGGGTGCTTTGTATTTATACTTTTATACGCAGCTATTCTTATCAGAATGATAATGATTGCTGAACGTCAAAGAAGCAAGTTTACTAGGATTTATGGGTATTGCGTAACCAGTATTTTGTTTTTTCATTTCATGATTAATGTGGGTATGGTTATTGGATTAGCTCCAGTAATTGGTATTCCACTGCCTTTTTTTAGTAAGGGAGGATCAGCGGTGTTGGCTTTTACATTGATGATCAGTATTCTTCTTCGACTTGATGCAGAGAGAAAAGTAGTGTTAAGGTAAGTTTTAACCTATTTATTGTAAAACGAATTAAAGTGAGTCTCTCTTTGTTTTTTATTCATTCCAGCGGTTTCTTTCATAAATGAATTTCTTTCTAATACGGTTTTGAAAATCCAAATACACACACTTTCTTTACTATGATAGATGGCTTTTAATTCGTCATTAATCTTACAAATTTCTTCTGGAATGTCAGCTTTAATACAAATCATTACTTTTTTTAGCTTTTATTTAATAGCCAACTTGAAGATTGAATTTTATCACCCAATCCATCGATAAGCAGTACGCCAAGTTGTTCACAAATCGGTTTTTCTGGAATCGTATCGTTATTTTGATCTCCACCGTTAGCAAATGCAAATTGAAATTGATCCCCAAATTCCACTACTATCTTTTTAATCGTTTCACAAACAGTTCTGTCCTGATCTATAGAAAGAACTGCTTTATCTACACCTTTAATGCTATTTACAATTATCATTCTTTCTTCCTCTTCTTGAAATGCTTTGCTTCCCTTTAATTCGCGTTGATGATCAGAATTAACGATCACAAATAAATAATCAGCATGTGTTTTTGCATTTTGAAAATATTCTAAATGTCCTTTGTGTATTGGGTTAAAATACCCACTAACTATAATGGCTTTTTTTTTCATTTAAATGATTTGAGTTTAGTATTTCAAAATCAGGGTACAATGTATTTAATTGGCTGAACCCTGGACAATCACATTTTTTCTTTTTCTTCTTTTGGTTAATGTTACAAGACTGAAAGCCAATAAGCATCAAAATAATAGCAGATAAAGTATATGCGATTTTATTGTTCATAAAACTAAATATGCTCAAAATTAATGATTACAGATGTGTAAAGACAATTATTATTGTTTATTTTGGATTTATATCTATGATTCCCACGTTTGGAAAATATATGACCATGCTTTACAGCATTTTTTTAAAACCAGAAAAATTTAGTATATACTGGAAGAGGTTTGTGGATGAAGTTATACAGCTAGGTTTAAAATCATTATTTATAGTCATTCTGATGTCTGGTTTTATGGGTGCAGTTTTAGTTATACAAACAGCTAGTGTAATAGAATCTGCATGGATTCCTGATTACACTGTAGGTTTCACCGTAAAGCAGTCCATGTTATTGGAGTTTTGTCCTACTATAATTTCCTTAATTTTAGCTGGAAAGGTAGGTTCAAATATTGCTTCGGAGTTGGGTACCATGAGAGTGACAGAACAAATTGATGCACTTGAAGTAATGGGGGTCAACTCAATAGGTTATTTAATTGGCCCCAAAATATTAGCTTCCTTATTTATTTTTCCTGTAGTTATTATGTATAGCATGGTGTTTGGATTTCTTGGGGGTGGAATAGTGTGTTATGCCACTGAAATTATACCTGTCGAACAATATATCGAAGGAATTAGATCCTTCTCAGAAGATAATTTTGGATATGTTCGTTATGCTTTAATTAAAACTTCTGTATTCGCATTTCTTATCACCAGTATTTCAAGTTTTTTTGGTTATTTTTTAAAAGGAGGAGCTTTGGAAGTAGGTAAGGCTAGTACAAAAGCGGTAGTGTATAGTAGTATTTTCATTTTGATAGCAAATTACATCTTAACTCAATTAATTTTAATTTGATTACGGTCAAACATATTTCCAAATCCTTTGCTGATGTTCAAATTTTAAAAGATGTTTCTTTCGTATTTGAGACGGGTAAAACCAATTTAATTATTGGTAAAAGTGGATCTGGAAAATCAGTCCTCACAAAATGTATTGTTGGTCTATTTGAGCCAGATGAGGGTGAGATCTTTTATGACGATAGAAAACTTTCCGATCTTAAACCAAAGGCCAGAAAAGAAATTAGAAAGGAAATTGGTATGCTGTTTCAAGCCAGTGCATTATTCGATTCCTTAACCGTGGAAGAAAATGTAGCATTCCCGCTGAATATGTTTACTAAGATGACTAAAGAAGAAATTTCTGATCGAGTAAATTTTTGTCTAAATCGAGTAAATATCATCAATAAAAATCAACTTTTTCCATCTGAGCTTAGTGGAGGAATGCAAAAAAGAGTTGCCATTGCAAGAGCCATTGCTATGCAACCAAAATATTTATTTTGTGATGAACCTAATTCTGGTCTAGATCCTGTAACAGCAATAGTTATTGATGAATTAATAAAGGAAATTACAGAAGAGTATAATATGACTACAATTGTGATTACGCATGACATGAATTCCGTGCTTGAAATTGGTGAAAACATCATGTTTATTGATTCAGGCGAAAATAAGTGGACAGGAACAAAGAATGAAATTTTAGACGTTAAGGTAAAAGAACTACATGATTTTATATACGTTTCAAAGTTCTTACAGCAAATGAAACGATAACTCCAATAAAAGGATACTAGAGACAACAAAAAAAGGGGCATATGCCCCTTTTTTTCATCTTAAAATGAGATTAAACTATTTGTTAATTACAACGTTAAATCTAGAAGATTTACCATCTTCAATCATTAAATTAAACGTGTAAGTTCCGTTAGAAAGTGCTGAAACGTCTATTGTTAATGTGTTGTTCACATTGACGTTCATTGTGCTTACTAATTTCCCAGTTAAATCTAATATGTTTAGTGTTCCATTACCAACTACTCCACTTAATGGAACATTGATAAATGTAGTTGCTGGGTTAGGATAAGCTTTGACGTTGTCAATTGCATTGTCTTCTAAAGAAAGGTTTGTAGATAGTTCTACTGAAACTCCAGCAATAACATCATTTCCAAATCCAGTTGTATACCATGTTCCACTATTTTCTACCACACTCACTGGTTGTAGGTACACATTATCTACATTTTGGGTATAATCTATGTTGTCATCAAAACCAATGTAAACATCTGTGTCAAATGTATTTACACAAAACAGATAACGTTGTCCATCGGTTAATTGAAATGGCTGTAAAAATGGTACATATACCTCTTGATATGCTGAGTCAGTAGGATATGTAAATTCTCCTTGTGCAACCGTATTTACACCTGTAATTCCTGCAAAGTTAGGATCACTCAAATCTGTAAATACGTCTGTTATTTCATGTGCATATACAGAAAAGTATCTTCCTGTTAAATCACCGCCACTTACCACTGCAGCAAAACTTACACCCATAGCAGCCATTCTACTGGCATTAGGATCCATCAAATGCGTACACATACTTACACTACCTGTCGCATTGGATGGTCTGTAAAATGGACTAAGTACCAATCCTGCATTAGCATCTAATGTGGCATTGGAGTATTTTGTACTACTAATGTGAAAATCTTGCGTAACTGCATTGTCCTGAGCAAATTCTTCCAAGGTATCTCCCTCGTTAACCGTATAAGTTAGCGTGTACATTCCTTCGCTGTAAGATGCTTGACTAAATGTAGGTAAACTTACATATACGCTATCACCAGACATAATAGGTGATGCAGCTGAACTTTGATCATATACTGTTGTGCCACCTTCTGTTATAACTGCTTTTAGCGTGACGTTATTTGATTGACTACCTGGATTTGTAATCCATGCTCCAAGTTGTACCTCAAACTCCGTATTGTCTTGAGCTAAAGCGGAAGGTGTTGCTGCTGCTTCTGGTCTGATCACTCCTGAATTTGCTATTGCAACGTTATAGCTGAATGATCTTGTTCCAATAAAGGCAACTACAGGACCATTTGCCATTTCATTAGTAATAATCGTACCAGTTGCATCTTCGATGAATATAGCTGGTATGGTAACATTAGCACCATCATCACCAGGTGCCATATTTACTAATCCTGGTTCTCTATTAATAATAATTGCAGCTACGGCACCTGCGTTTTCTGCATTTAAAATTTTTGTTCCAAACTGACATGTATTTCTGTAAATAACAGCAATTTTACCAGAAAGGTCATTGATAAGTGGGTTACATCCCTCTGCTGACATTGGATTTCCTTGTGGGTTTGTTCCCGCTGTACCATCATCAACAAACATTAGCGTATCCATAACAGCATTAGCTGTATCCAATAAATCTGGACTTCCCCAACCAGCTACATCGTTAGTTGATGAAAAGCCGTAAGGACCAGCAATACCGGCAGGAGCTTCAACGGTAAACTCAATAGTTTGTGCATTGAAACTTATAATGGAAAAAACTAATAGAACTGTACTAAGTAGTGTTTTTTTCATAATTGATTTGATTAAAAGTTAAGTTAATTGAGGTAAAAATAAGAAAATAATAGGTTATACTAAAATAATTACTTCTGATTTATTGAAACAAAAAAAGGGAGATCACTCTCCCTTTAAATTTTTTAGAAAAATATTTACTATTGAATAGTAATGGTTTCTTTGTATATACCAGTTGAATTTCTCAATTCAATAATATATGAACCTTTTTCTAATTGTGATAAATCAATGCTTAGGTTTCCATTTAATGTAGTACTATGTACAATTTTCCCAGAGATATCAAAAACATTAACGTTAAGTACATCAGAAGAAGACTTTATGTTAATGATGCCATTAGAAGGATTAGGATAAATTGATACATCTTCAAGTACTGTTTCACTTACTGATGTATTTGCACCAAGCATTAACTGAATAGCAAAAGCATTCCCATTGGAATAAACCTG
>JAYPLD010000015.1:0-13432 GCA_038129265.1 Crocinitomicaceae bacterium | reverse complement strand
AAAATGTACAGGATAACTTCTGCTCCTGCACTTGATGTAGAAGTAATGTAAGTTCTTACATTATTAATCACATCATTTTGTAAAACTGGGTACATAGTAGCACATACTAATCCATCTGCAGCATCACTCCATGTATTACTACCAATTGAACCTAATGTTTCTGTACCTGAAGGGTGATTTCCAATACCGTCTAGTGTATATAAGTCGGTGGTCACTTCGAAATTTCTTTGAAACACGTTATCAGCTGAGTTAGGTCCAGCAACTGCATCAGAGTCAGATGATACTGTAAACGTACCATTGTAAACACCTACTGTCAATGCAATGGGTTCTAATGTTTCGACAACTCTTGTTGAATCAGATTCTACTACACTGATAGATGTATTTACGGAGAAAGATCCGAAATCTGCATTCAAGGCAACATTAGTTTGATCATTTACACCGTCATTAGTGACTTGCGAACCTACATACCAATTTTGTGGTAAGTGAGTAACTGGGGTTCTGCCATATTCAGCACCTCCGCTGTTTTCGCCAAAAATCCATGATGAATTATTTACGATATTATTTTGATCTTTTCTTGAAATTTTTACATCGTCTACTGCCCAGTACCAAGCCCAAAAATCATTGTCTTCATAGTAAAATTGAACTAAAACTTGTGAAGCATTTCCAGCTACTGACGAAATGTCAATGGAAGTGATTTCTGGATTCCCAGAGTTTTGATCATTTGGGTATCCAGCATTATTCGTGATTTCATATTGATACCATGAAGATCCATTATCCGGTGATACTCTTACACCTCTTGTATCTTGCCACCAACGGTAGTTGTGAGAGAAAGATAAAACTACACTTGGCTCACCTGTTAAATCAATTGGAGATGCAATGGTTGCCGTTACAAAAATGGGCGTTCCATCACCATCGCCACCACCTGTAGCATCAGAGTTGATAAATAAAAATCCGTTAGCTGCTGAAGCTGAGGCAAAAGGAGAAAGTACACCTACTGGAATTACACTTGGGTTAGTTTCAAATACCCATTGAGCTGGTTGAGAAGTATTAGGATCATTAGCAACAGTTCCATTTCCAGTGCAAGTAGAAAAGGCTGTAGTACTAGCACCAGCTACATAATCATATCCACCAACTAAGTTGTAACCAGTGTATGCACATGAGTTATCTAAAACCCAGTCAGCACTGTTGTCAAATTCATTTGACCAAAGCGTTAATCCTTTAGGAGTATGGTTTGAATTAGAAGGCTTAACTTTTGATTCTTTAAATTCTTTTCTCTTTACCAATTCGCCTTTAACGTTAGTGAATTGTGAGAATCCCGCTAATGCCGTAGATAAGGCTAGGGATAAAACGTATATTTTCTTCATGTTATGTTGTTTATTTGTTAGTGTAAAATTAAGAAAACTTAATCTATTTGTAAAATGGTTATTTATTAATAACGAAAGATTTTGTGATTTTACCGTATTCACTCTGAATACTGTAGTAATATTTTCCGTTTGATAAACTATTCGTGTTAATTGTTATGTTGTTGCTATTAGATAAAGATCGAGTAAGATTATTTTGGTATACTATTCTTCCTGTTTGATCAAAAATATTTACGGAAATCGATGTGTTTTTATATTCACTAGTAAACTGAATGGTTATTTCATCTTGAGCAGGATTAGGGAAGGACGAAACTTTTAAACCGTTTAAAGACTCATCACCGTCAACACCTAAATTGTTATCTGCAATAACGGCAAACATAGCTATGTTGTTGTTCAGATTCCCCCCAAAAGCGGAATTGGTAACCATAAACGGACCGCCAGGAGTGAAATTATGAAATGCATACTCATAGCCGTTTCCATGTGCATCACTTAAAATTCCAACAGTGTCTCCCGTATTTATAAATGAACTGGCATCAAATTCAATGGCAAAATTACCAGTCACACTTACAGGGCTTGATAACATTACTGAAGTGAATCCAGTGGTATCGCAATTGCTTATATTCAACGATTCTGTTGCAAGTGCATTTCCAGCTGGACCTTCGTGTGATGGATTCCAATTTGTCCCATCAAAAGTAAAGGCTTGGTTATCTGTCATTTGATAAATACTTACACCAATTGACCCATCCACAGCATCATTGGGGTTTTCGTACTTCCCTCCTATAATAAATAATATTTCACTAATTCTGACTGTTGAGTTATTGGTATTCATGTAGCCTTGTGCACATACATTAAGTGAATCCACATTAGAACCATAAACATAGCCACCTCCCATATAACCATATATGTAAACATCACCATTACTAGGCGCAAAGTCTGGAGCAAAATTCCCTGACATCGTAATTCCAGTTGTATCCACATTCATTCTTTTGAAATTTCTCTCAAATGAAACTACATCTTTTACATATGCTTTATCTTTGAATGGCTGTGCATTTAGGTTAAATACCATGTTAGCTATCAAAATAATTGATAGGATAGTTTTTTTTGATTTTTCCATACAGTGTTGATTTGAAGCGTGCAATTATAGTTCAATTTTTAAGAGTTTGCAACTTGCAGCTCTTTTTCATACTCTTCAAGGGGGAGGCAACTACAAATTAAATTTCGATCTCCATAAGCATTATCTACTCTGCCTACAGGGGGCCAAAATTTAGTTTGGTATTGATGAATGGTAGGAAATACAGCTTCTTTTCTTGTGTAAGGGTGTTTCCAAATTTCTTCTGCAAGTATAGCACAAGTATGTGGAGCGTTTTTAAGTGCATTATCCACTTTATCCATTTCCCCATTTTCAATAGCTCTTATTTCCTCCCTAATTGAAATCATGGCCTCCGCAAATCGGTCTAGCTCAGTTATGGATTCACTCTCAGTTGGTTCAATCATCAATGTTCCAGCAACTGGAAAACTAACAGTTGGTGCATGAAAACCGTAATCAATTAGTCTTTTTGCTATGTCTTCTACTTCAATCCCGCTGGTTTTTTTAAAGTTTCTACAATCTAATATCATTTCATGTGCCACACGATTACTTTCATTTGTGTATAAAATTTCATAATGATTTTCAAGTTTAGACTTTAGATAGTTGGCATTCAATATGGCTATTTCTGTAGATCTTTTTAAGCCTGATGCGCCTAACATTTTAATGTATCCATAAGAAATTAGAAGAATTAAAGCGCTGCCCCAAGGAGCCCCATTTATGGATTTGATGGCTTTATTTCCACCTGTTTTAATGATAGGGTTTCCAGGTAAAAATGGGGTTAAATGTTTTGCAACACCAATTGGTCCCATTCCTGGACCTCCACCGCCATGGGGTATGGCAAAAGTTTTGTGCAAATTTAAATGACACACATCAGCACCAATTAAACCAGGAGAGGTTAATCCAACCTGAGCATTCATATTAGCTCCGTCCATATACACTTGACCACCATGTTCATGAACTATGTTTGTTATGGTTTTAATTTCTTCTTCAAAAACACCATGAGTCGAAGGGTAGGTTATCATTAGAGCTGCAAGATTTGAACGGTGTAATTCTGCTTTGGTTTTCAAATCCTCTAGGTCTACATTTCCTTTTTCATCACACTTGATTAAAACTACTTCCATCCCCGCCATTACCGCACTAGCAGGATTTGTTCCATGCGCACTATTTGGAATTAAACAAATATTTCTGTGTCCTTCGTTATTATCAAGGTGAAACGCTCGAATAACCATTAATCCTGAATATTCTCCTTGTGCTCCACTATTGGGTTGAAGCGAAACACTATCAAAACCAGTAATGTCGCTAAGATCTTTTATAAGTGTATCAAATACTTCTTGATAGCCCTTTGTTTGCTCCACGGGAGCAAATGGGTGAAGGTTGCAAAATGAAGGCCAGGTAATGGGTTCCATTTCTGTAGCAGCATTCAATTTCATCGTGCAGGACCCTAATGAAATCATAGCATGAACTAGAGACAAATCCTTGTTTTCAAGTTTTTTCACATACCTCATCATTTCCGTTTCTGAATGATAACTATTGAAAACTTTTTGTTTTAAGAAAGAATCTTTCCTATCCATTTGGGAACCTGCAAAGTTCATTTTCTCCATCTGAACGTTTGTTTTTAATTTTTGATTAAAAACAGCTATCAACTTATCTATATCAGACCATGTTGTTGTTTCGTCAATCGAAATGCTTAAGTTTTCCTTTCGGTAAAAAAGATTGACACCATTTTCTAACATCAAGTTTTTCCAATCTTCACTGTTTTCCCTTATGGTAATGGTATCAAACTGTTTAGAATTTAACACATTTAACCCCATGTTTTCAAGGCAAATACGAAGACTGTTTGCTTTTATCGAAATTTCGGTAGCAATTTCTTTTAATCCTTCAGGTCCATGATACACTGCATACATCCCAGCCATAACCGCTAACAAGGCTTGAGCTGTACAAATATTAGATGTTGCCCGACCTCTTTTAATGTGTTGTTCTCTAGTTTGAAGTGCCATTCTCAGCGCTGGATTACCATTGGAATCTAAGGATACACCTATAATTCTTCCAGGAATAAATCGTTTGTGCTCTTCACCACAGGCAAAATAAGCGGCATGAGGTCCACCGTACCCCATAGGAACTCCAAAACGTTGTGTTGAACCCACCACGACATCAGCTCCCCAACTAGCAGGGCTTTTGAGTAAAACTAAGCTCATGATGTCAGCTATAGCAGCTACAGGAATTTGAAACTGTTTTGCTTTTTCTACAAAATCAGAATAATCGTGAATTTCTCCATATGCATCTGGGTACTGTACAATGGCTCCAAAAAATTCATCACTAAATTCAATAGATTCAGCGTCTTCTATAACAACTTCTATACCTAATGGTTCGGCTCTTGCAATAATAACTTCTTTGTTTTGTTCAAATACTTTTTCACTTAAAAAGAACTTATTCACGTTTCTTTTTACCTGATCTCTTGATCTCATGTGAAAAAACATCAACATGGCTTCTGCAGCAGCAGTAGATTCATCTAATAATGAAGCGTTTGCTAGCTCCATCCCAGTAAGTTCAGTAATCATGGTTTGAAAATTCAACAACGCTTCCAACCTGCCCTGAGCAATCTCTGCTTGATAGGGAGTATAGGCCGTATACCAACCAGGATTACATAAGATATTCCTCTTTATTACGTTTGGAATGATGGTCCCATAATAGCCTTGACCAATGTAATTGTCATTCAACGTATTTTTATTAGCTAGTTGTTGAAGATGTTTCAAATAATCATTTTCATTGACAGCTTTATCTACATTAAGATCATCATCTTTTAAAATAGAATGAGGAATAGTTTGACGAACAAGTTCATCGATTGTTTTGTTGCCTATCTCAGATAGCATCGTAGGTACTTCGTCATTTCTGATTCCGATATGCCTATTAACGAATGAATTTTGCATGCTTATATGGTACTTTCAATTTTGCGCAAATATATATATCAAAGATTTGAAATGACAGATTTGTTAATCAATTGTTTATATTTATTTTTTAATATTTAACACTTAATATCATTAAATTTTTTCTACTCACCATTTCTTTTTTGTGCTGCAATTTTAAGCTTCATTCTCAGCACACAAATAGTCAAATAATGCCAATTGATTCCATTGATTCGGGCACGCTTTATTTTTACACGGGCGATACGGTAGTTTTTAAGTTGGTTGAACAAACTGAATGGACACTTCATGGATTGAAAATGAAAGGAAATTTGTGGTCTTTGAAAAATTATGATAAGCAATCCGTATTCAAATACAAATCAAATCACAAAGAGCAAATTTTTTATATTCCAAAACCATTTGAAAAAAATGCAATGACAAAGACTGAAATGGCACACTATATTTCAGGAAAAAAAACAGCTAATTATGAATATAAAGCAAAGGGTGAATTTTTAAAGGGTTTTGCTTTTGGAATTTTATTGTCTATGCTAGATACTTATGAATTCAGAAATACGAATGATAAAGGATTTTTAAAAAACAGTGCCAGCTGGTTAACCATCTCTTCTCCAATGTGGAGTACTACATTAGTTAAATTAAAATTAAATCAATTAAATCAATCTAGAGATTATTCAGAGGTTGATGATCTTAAGGCTTGCTACTTTCAAGGCTACGATCAAATTTTTATAAAGAAAAACTCTAAATCCATTGTGGGCGGTTCTATTTTAGGTGCAAGTTTAGTAGTAGTCCTTAAAATACTACTAAATCCATAATTGAAAATGAAATATATAGTAGATGCATTCATATTTTCCAATTGTTGGATTTCTCTTGGTGCAGTCATGTGTACACTCTCCACATTTCTGTATTATGACCAACATATTCAATATGAATACCTATTGATCATTTTCTTGATGACTTTTTTCGGGTACAATTTTCAAATGAACTCTAATTCAATTTTAAATGACAGTCGAAGAAATCAAACGAATTGGCTGCATGATTATGGTCTAAAAATGAAATACTTGTCTTATATGACGTTAGCCATTTCTATTCCCATAATTGTTGTTACTTTTTCATTTGAAGTATTGATTTTTTCTTTTCCTGCTTTTATTGCGGTAGTCATGTATAAATCTAATGATTACATACCCTTTGGTTTAAGAACAATTCCTTCATTAAAATTAATATTAATTGCTCTGATTTGGTCATGGGTGTGTGTAGTTACTCCTCAACTACTTTATTTTTCACAAGTTGATTTTTCGTTTTCTATGATTGTATTTACCTTCATTTTAGCTATTACTATACCCTTTGATATAAGAGATTTGAATTACGACAGTGAAAATTTAAAGACTCTACCTCAAATCGTTGGTTCAATTGGATGTGTTTTTATTGCGCTGTCAATACTTATAGTTCTAATATTATACACCTATTTTAAGTTAGAAAAAGTTGAATTATGCTATTTGTTCACTTTTACAGCTTTAGCCATCATACCAAGTTACAAAGCAAGAAATGAGTACTATTATTTGTTTTTAATAGATGGATTTTTGGTTCTTTTTCCAATCTTTGTCATGTGAAAAGCGGTAAACCAAAAATTTTAATCATCTACACGGGTGGAACGATTGGGATGGTTGAAGATCATCAAAGTAAAACGCTGAAGCCTTTTGATTTTAATGAAGTCAATAAAGAATTACCTGAACTTAAAAAAATTAAATGCCAAATTGATGCGGTCTCTTTTAAAAACCCAATAGATTCATCTAGTGTCTCTCCACAAATCTGGGAAAAAATTGGAGATTATATCTTCAAAAATTATGAAAATTATGATGGTTTCGTAGTATTACACGGAACAGATACGATGTCCTATTCAGCAAGTGCATTAAGTTTTATGTTTCAAAATTTAGATAAGCCTATCATTTTTACCGGTTCTCAATTGCCAATAGGCATGGTGAGAACGGATGGAAAAGAAAACCTAATTACGGCTATTGAAATAGCCTCTGCAAAACGAGATAATGTGCCTCTTGTACAAGAGGTGGCTATTTATTTTGAATACCAACTTTATAGAGCTAATAGAACAACCAAGATCAGCTCAGAACATTTCGAAGCTTTCAAATCCTATAATTTTCCCCCTCTAGCTGAAGCAGGCATTGACATTAACTACAACTTTAATAGCTTGTATCGACCAAAAAAGAATGGGTTGTCTTATTTGAAGGGTTTTGACTCAAGAATTCAAATAATTGTGTTTTTCCCTGGTTTAACAGAAAAAAACTTAAAAGCTCAAATTGAAATGACATCTGCTAAAGTGATTATACTAATGACTTACGGATCTGGTAATATTCCATTGAATGAAAAAATTATGGAACTTATTAAAAAGTTTACTTCTAAAGGGGTGGTTTTTTTAAATGTAAGTCAGTGCAAAGCGGGGAGGGTAGAGCAACAAAAATATGAGACAGGAAAGCAATTGTATTCCTCAGGTGTTATAGGTGTTGGCGATATGACACTTGAAGCAGTTATTGCCAAATCCATGCTTTATTTGCATAGGTGCAAAAATCAAGTGGAATTATTCAAAAAAGAATTTCTAACTGAAAAAGCAGGAGAATTTTCTATTTAAAATTTTATTTTGTTCTAAACCTATATTTTTTTGTAATTTGGCCACCGCAAAAATTATTACATATTAATTGACAACAAAACAATCATGAAAAAAAGACTTTTATTCACCGCACTTATCGGAATGTTTTTATTTGTAAATCCATTAATGGCACAAGAAGATTCTAGTGCTACAGAAAACGTAGAAATGATGGCTGAAGGTGCTGAAGAGATGGATTCTTCTGCTCAGGAAGAAGTTCAAATGGAAGAAGCAGTTGAAGAGGTAGTTACAGAAGTAGAAGAGGCTATTGCACCAGTTGAAGAAGCAGAAGATGATGGCTTTTTCGCTAACGTTGAAAAAGTAACGCAAGAAATTAAAAAGAAATTTATTGATGGGGGTCCATTATTTATGTCTTTTGTACTCATTGCTTTAATCCTTGGTCTAGCGCTTTCTATCGAAAGAATCATTTACTTAAACCTTGCTACAACAAACACAGAGAAATTGCTGCAGGACATTGAATCAGCTATGTCCAATGGTGGCGTTGAGTCTGCAAAAGAAGTGTGTAGAAACACTAGAGGTCCGGTAGCAAGCATTTTTCTTCAAGGGCTAGAGAGAAGTTCAGAAGGGATTGAAATGGTCGAAAAATCGGTTATAGCTTATGGTGGTGTTCAAATGGGTCTGTTAGAAAGAGGTCTTTCATGGATTGGATTATTTATAGCTCTAGCTCCAATGCTTGGTTTCATGGGAACAGTTATCGGGATGATTGATGCATTCGACATCATTGAAGCTAAAGGAGAAGCAAAACCTGATGAATTAGCCGGAGGTATTAAGGTTGCTCTTATTACTACAGTTTCTGGTCTTATTGTTGCTATTATACTACAGATATTTTACAATTACATCGTTTCTAAAATTGACACGTTAGTAAATCAGATGGAAGATGCTTCTATTTCTTTGATTGACGTTCTTGTAAAACATGATTTAAAGAAATAATAGTAATTCATTAATCCAAACAAAATGGAAAACGACAAACAAAATTTGATTACTAGAATTATCACATATTTAGTGATATTCCTTGGAGTTTTATTTACATTGATTGTGATGTCTGATGACAATCCTAAAGAAATGAATCCAGAGCAAATTAAAGTTGCTGCATTTAACAATGATCAATTTGAATTTGAAAAAGATGACAAGGGTAGATTTATTAAAGATAAGTTTGGTAACTACACTTATAAAGATCTAGATAATGATTCAACCTACAGCAAGTCTGAAGGCGAAATTCTTAGAAATTATCAGACATCTTTAGAAGAAACTCTTGACGGTCATGTGTTTACTTTAACGTTTTTTTCCATCGTTACGGTAACGGCTACTTTCTTATTATTGATTTTAGGGTTTGGTTATTTGGCTTACATCAATTGGGCTAAAGCAAAGAAAATCCTGACTGGAGTAGGAATTTTTGTATTATTTATGCTCATAGTCTATTTTATTTCTGTTGATGATAGAGGAACAGATTGGACTCTTGCCAATACAGCCATTAATTCAACAGTTCTTCTCATTTTTATTGCCTTAATCAGTTGGATCGGTGGATCTGTAATTAAACTTAGAAAGTAATGGCAAAAAGAGAAGTTGAGGAAATAAATGCAGGATCTATGGCAGATATTGCCTTTCTGTTATTGATCTTCTTTCTTATTACGACTACCATGAATCTACCACAGGTTCAAGAGGAAAGACTACCTCAAAAATCGGATGTAGAATTTCTTTTAAACGAAAAAAACGTTCTTCAAATCATGGCCAATAAAAACGATAAAATTGGAATTGAAGGAGAGTTTGCAGAGTTAGAAGATATACAACACGCTGTAATTAAATTTTATCAGCATGATGATGGAGCTCGAAATTTACCAAGTTATATTGAAGTAGATAAGGCAACTTGTGAAGACACCATTGAGTCTTTGGAAGCAGCTTTAGCCGTATACCCCGATGCAGCCCTATTCAAAATTGAATTAGATGCATGGACAAGGAGATTAGATGCTGTTAATGCTTTTGGTGGTTCCGGGTTTAAGACACTACCTAATAATGCAACGGTTTCCATTCAGATGGATAACTCAACTAAATACGAAACCTACATGAAGGTGTTAGATCAAATTATGTTAGGATTAAACCATTTAAGAGATAGTCTTTGTGTAGATAAATTTAATGTCCCTTTTAGTAAGTTGAATGATAAGGTAGAGTCTGATAAGCAAAAAATTTCAGCCATTAGACAGGTATATCCTAAAAAGATAATGAAAGAGAAAAACAGATCAGTACAATAATTTAATTTTAAAGAATGTCAAAGTTTTCTAAGGGTAAAAAGAAGAAAGAACCAGGAATATCTACTGCTGCTCTACCAGATATTGTATTTATGCTTTTGTTTTTTTTCATGGTAACAACTGTTTTTAAGGAAAAAGAAACAAATAAGCTAGAAATTGATAAGGTGGCCATTAAAGAGACTATTGATCTTGAAAAAAATATTAAAGCTGCTTACTTCTGGATTGGCAGAGTCCCAGGAAGAGTGGATGACTTTAGGGTTCAGCTAGATGATGATCTTATTAACGATTACGAAGAAATAAGAGATTATTTAGTCAAACTTCGAAAAAACCCAGAATATTCTCAAGTTTGGGATTCTAGATTTTTTAACGTTTTTAAAGTAGATAAAAAAACGGAAATGCGTATTGTTAAAAAAGTTCAAGATGAGCTTAAAGAAGCAGAGGCATTTAAGGTGGTCTACTCAGTCAATAAAGAAAAGTAACCACTCTCTATCAGATCAGATTTAACCCGTTTTTTTTGATGCTAAGCATCATACAAACCATTCCAATTGGAATTAATCCATAATTCAAAACTACCTCCAGGTTACTCTCTTCTAATACGTTGTTTTTTATCAAAAATAGGCTTAGGAGTGAAAATGTGTTGAATGCAAAATGGAGTAACATGTTTAGATAAATATTCATTTTCTTTTCGTAGACTAGTCCCAATATTACACTTGCAAATAAAATAGCAAGCAGGTGATCAATCTGAAAATGAAGAAGACTAAATATAATAGAAGTAATAAGTATTCCCCACCATTTCTTTTTGGTTAACCGAATAAATAATGGTTGTAATATACCTCTAAAAAAAAGCTCTTCAGCAACTGCGGGAAGTATGGCCATTAAGCCTACATTCATCAGTAAATTAATTACACTTTTTGTCACAAAATAATCCTGGATTTTAGTGTTAAAAAGTTGTTCTTTTTCTAAGTAAGTAATGATAGAATCAGGTAAAAAATCATATCCAACATATAAGCTAAACTGCACCAATAGTTGAGAAATACCCAATAAAATTAAAAAAGGAATAATTAGATAAAACATCTCTTTTCGCTCAATTTTATTTACATGCAACGGTATGTTTTTGAATCGCCAAAAGATGAAAATACTTGGAACTAAGAAAGTGCCAATTTGGGAGCATAAGGTTAAAACCTTTAACGTGTTTATGGTGCTATTGAAAACGTTTGGAATCGTGTTTACGTGTTCATCCATTAGATAAGGATCACTATGATAAGCTGTAATATTTGAAATGATGTACCCGCCATTGTCTTTAAGTAAGGTTATCACTAACATGGGGACAAGTTGAAATAGGGTCATGGAAAGTAGTGTGATTAAAATCACAAAAAGCAAATACTTGAAATAAGATCCTGATGTGAGGTCCAAACTATTTTTCATGAACGAAATATAGGAATTAGATGGATATACCTACCTTTGCAATTGTAAATCATGGTTAAAATTGGTGATATAAACCTTGGAGACTTCCCTCTTTTACTGGCTCCTATGGAAGATGTAAGTGATCCTCCTTTTAGAGCATTGTGTAAAAAATATGGTGCCGATGTGATGTATACAGAATTCATCTCTTCTGAAGGTCTTATTCGAGACGCAGCTAAGAGTGTACAGAAACTGGACATCTTTGAGTACGAACGTCCTGTTGGTATTCAGATTTTTGGTTCTGAATTTGATTCCATGATGAGAGCAACTGAAGTATGTGAAAGGGTTAATCCAGATATTATTGATATCAATTACGGTTGCCCTGTAAAAAAGGTAGCTTGTAAAGGAGCTGGTGCTGGAATTTTACAAGATATTCCTAAAATGGTTTCATTGACTAAGGCTATTGTAAATTCCACAACACTTCCAGTTACGGTAAAAACCCGCCTTGGATGGGATGAGAATTCAAAATACATTGTCGAAGCAGCAGAGCGACTGCAAGATGTTGGTATTCAGGCGATTTCTATCCATGGAAGAACAAGGTCTCAGATGTATAAAGGTGAAGCTGATTGGACACTAATACGAGAGGTGAAAAATAATCCTAGAATGCATATTCCCGTTTTTGGGAATGGAGATATTGATTCTCCTCAAAAAGCAGTTAAATATCGAAATGAATATGGTGTAGATGGAATAATGATAGGAAGAGCTAGTATAGGAAATCCATGGTTTTTTAACCAAGTAAAACATTACATGGAATATGGAGTTGAGTTACAGAAACCAACCCTTGCTGAAAGAGTTAAAGTGGTACAAGAACATTTGGACTTCAGCATAAGATGGAAGGGAGAAAGAGTGGGTATAGTTGAAATGAGGAGGCACTATGCTAATTATTTTAAGGGAATACCCAATTTTAAGCCTGTTAGAAATAAACTCGTAACCATAGATGACAAGGACGAATTATTTTCAGTTATAGCAGATATTGAAAATAAATATGAAATGGCATTATTATGAAAATTTATACTAAATCTGGCGATAAAGGAACTACTTCTTTGTTTAGTGGTAAGAGAGTAAAGAAATACGATCTAAGCATACAGGCCTATGGTACTGTTGATGAATTAAACTCATGGATTGGTTTGCTAAAAGACGAATTGAATGAAAGTAAGCATATTGACTTTAATGAAATTCAAGAAACTCTTTTTACCATTGGGTCTCATTTAGCTGCAGACGGAGATGAAAAGATGATGGATAAACTTCCAGTTATATCCAGTAAACCAACATCTAATTTGGAAAAATCAATTGATTTAATGGATGTTGAATTACCAGAAATGAGAAACTTTATTCTTCCGGGTGGTCATAAACATTCATCATATTGTCATATAGCCAGATGTGTTTGTAGAAGAGCAGAACGTTTGGTAATTGAATCAAGTGAACAAAATAATATGAGTTCTGAGATTGTTGTTTATCTAAATCGGTTGTCAGATTTTCTTTTTGTTTTAGCACGCAAAGTTCTTAAAGATCATGACCTGGATGAGACGCCATGGAATCCAAAAAAGAATTAATTAACGATTAATTTTTTTCATTTTAGTTTGTTAAATCAATAAAAAATTTACATTTGCGAGATCTAAAAATTAGATTATCATATGTATTGGACATTAGAACTTGCATCATATTTAGAAGACGCTCCTTGGCCAGCA
>JAYPLD010000014.1:10212-36165 GCA_038129265.1 Crocinitomicaceae bacterium | reverse complement strand
ATTTCGCTATGGATGTATTTGCTCTTTTTTCCAGTAAAAACTCATATAACTTTTCATTAACATCCAGTTTTCTCTTAACCGAAGCTAAATCTCTTTGAGAAAGAGGCATTTTTTTAACTAAAGATTCATAATAAGCAATTTCACTTTCCTCAATTAAAATCTCAGAATTAAGAGCCAATATGGTATTTTGTATGTAAATGAGAAGGTCTTTCCTCTGGTTAATTATTTTCTCATTCATTTTCTCTAATTCCTGATGCCCTTTTTTAAAGCCGTGGGTCATCTCCATTTTTTTTAACTGATTTTCGTAAAAATCATTGATCGAATTAGACAAGTATTGATCATCACTTAACACATATAATGAAGGTGGTAAAATATTTTCATCGTCAATATCGGTAAGGTATGTTTTAAGATTTTCTAAAGATTTTATTTTTAAATTGATTTTTCGCTTTGCCGCTTCGTGTTGCATTAGAGATTGAAAATATTTCTCTGACTCTTTATCCACATCTAAAATTCCCTTTTTGTCTCGCATATTTTGCAACTCAAATTGAATGGAATCAATTATATGTACCACATCCTCAATTTGATAATTGATATAGGTCATCGTATTTTGATTAATACGAAATTGATTTTCTAGCGTGTAATGTATATATTGATTTGCTAACGTATCTAAAATCATTTGTGATCTTTCAGGAATTTCGTCCAAAAGATTTATGACAAGCAATGAAGTGAATTCAATATTTTCTATGGATAAATTTGAGATAATTCTATTGACCCAATAATTATCATTATGCATCACAATTTGATAATTAATTGCTGAAAGATTTTTAGCTCTTTCCTTATTTAGAACTGAATTTAGTTTTGTATTGATTGAATAAGACGTAGTGGTTTCAAGAGAATCAAAATAATGAATATTTGAAACCTCATCATCATCAATCTTGTAGGATAGTTCATAGCTTTTGTGATCTAAGATTTTAAAGTTAATAGGTAATTCATACAACCTTGGATTAAAAACATTTGCATCTACCGTAAAGGGCAGTTCTTTAAAGAATTCTTTGGTATTCAACCGACCAACTATATAATAAGAACAAGAAAGATCTAATCTTGATAACACCTTTTGCATCATATCATAGGAACCTAAAATTCTGCGCTGGTTTGATATGTCTCCATAATAATTGTAAAAACCTAAATTATTGTATAAGTTTTCTTGGTAATCATACACATCATTACTCTTAAGCAGAATTTCAATTTTAGTATTGAATTGCTGGACCTGTTTATGGTTATAAATCAATCCAAATAAGGTAAAAATAGGGATGATCACTAAAAACAAATACCAGTTTTTAAGTATAGCATTGAGCAGCCAAATCAAATCATTGGACGAAATAATATTATTTGATTTTTGGTTATCCATCAGCTGTTATTCGCTTTTTGAATTACAAATATCTAATTTTAACATAAACATATCATTTAAAATAAATAAAAACATATTTTTGAAGCCTCATGAATAAATACATACTTGGGGTTATATTAATATTATTTTCGGTGACTTGTTTTTCACAACCAGGCCCTCCTGCAGGTCCTCCTTGTTGGCCACCTCCCTGTATTCCAATTGATGGTGGCATCAGTATTTTCACCATAATTGCTGCTTATTTTGGATATAAATGCTACAACAAATCAACTCATTGATAAATAAATTAAATCCATCCACTAGATTTCTTGTACTCTTTATTCCCCTAGTTTTAACTTGGTTCATATCCTATCACCTTATATATGGTATTACATTTGTTAATGTTGAATACGATATTCTAACTTCATTCTCTGTTATTCTTGCTAAACAAGCTAATTTTCTATTGGAATTATTGGGTTTTGAAACCAACATAGAAATTCATGGAGATATGGTGGTGTCCAAAATTTTAAAATACAAATATCAACACGGAGTTTGGATAGGGGAACCTTGTAATGGCATTAAAATATTTGGTGTTTTTAGCATTTTTATTCTTTGTTTAAGGAGCAAATGGATCAACAAACTTTTATTCATTCCTGTTGGCATATTTATCCTTCACCTTTTAAATGTAATCAGAGTCGCTTCATTAACATACATTTCTGCAGTAAATCCAAATATGTTAGATTTCAATCATAACATTACATTTCAAATCATTGTCTATTCAGCTATGTTATTACTCTGGCTATTTTTTATTAAAAAATTCACAAACTCTTGACAAAAAATAAAACAATTTTATTGGTCTTGATCACTTTAGGTGTTTTTTTTGAATTTACAAGAGATTACATTTTTGTGAATTTTAATCTTCAAATGCAATTTTTACATTATCAATCACTAGACTTAGATTCCACTAATTACACTGATTCATTCGTACTGTTATTCATTGATTCACTCCGTTATTCTACCATAGCTAATTTAAAGTGGGTTTTCGTATTACTATTTTCTATTATTTTCTTTGTAATTGGACTTTTCTTCACTAAAATATTGTGGCAAAAAGAAATGTATAATGAATTTAAAAAAGCGTTCACTATAGGTGGGCTAATTATTGTGCTTTCATCCTTACTGTTTTACATTTTATATATTTCATTAAATAAAGACCCAAATATTTATGCAGTAGCTATTGAGTTAAGTCATTTTGTTCAATCTATTTTATACCCAATTACGTTTATATTGGGTTTTTATGCCAACAACAGAATCAAAAATAAAACCTAAATACTAAATTTGTTTTAAAGATTAAATCTATGTTTAAAGACAACGAAATATTAGATCTTATCCTTGAAGAGAGATCAAGACAGACAAGAGGAATTGAATTAATTGCGTCTGAAAATTATGCAAGTGAAGGAGTAATGAACGCAAGCGGCTCTATTCTGACTAACAAATATGCTGAAGGGTTGCCATTAAAAAGATATTATGGGGGATGTGAGGTTGTTGATAAAGTTGAAAATCTAGCTATAGAAAGGTTAAAAAAATTATTTGGAGCTTCTTGGGCCAATGTTCAACCTCATTCTGGGTCACAAGCAAATGCGGCTGTTTTTTTAGCTTGCTTAAAACCAGGTGATGCTATTTTGGGTTTTGATTTATCTCATGGAGGCCACCTTACTCATGGATCACCAGTAAATTTTTCAGGTAAGCTGTATGATGCTCACTTTTATGGTGTAGAAGAAGACACTGGGGTTATTGATTACAACAAGGTTAAAGATCAAGCTAATAGAGTAAAACCAAAAATGATCATATGTGGTGCCTCTGCCTACTCAAGAGATTGGGATTACAAATCTTTACGATCAATAGCAGACGAAGTAGGTGCCATTTTATTAGCTGATATTTCTCATCCATCTGGACTTATCGCATCTGGTATACTTAATGATCCTCTTCCTTATTGTCATATTGTAACCTCAACAACCCACAAAACACTCAGAGGACCTAGAGGAGGAATTATCATGATGGGGAGTGACATCGAAAACCCATGGGGTATAAAACTCAAATCTGGAAAAACAAAAAAACTATCTTCTATGTTAGATGGGGCCGTATTCCCAGGAACTCAAGGTGGCCCATTAGAACACATCATTGCTGCTAAAGCTGTTGCATTTGAAGAAGCATCAAAAAAAGAATACAAAGACTACACTAAAAACGTGGTCAAAAATGCAACACACATGGCGAATATCCTACTGCAAAAGGGATATAAAATTATTTCTAATGGAACGGATAACCATTGTATATTAATAGATTTAAGAAACAAAAACATCACAGGTAAAGATGCTGAATTTGCACTAGGCTTAGCCGATATCACTGTAAATAAAAATATGGTACCCTTTGATGATAAATCACCTTTTGTGACAAGTGGAATAAGAATAGGTACGGCAGCTATTACAACTAGAGGTGTAAGTAGCAATGATGTTGAAATAATTACCGAACTAATTGATCAAGCTCTTACGAAAGCAAATGATGAAATGGCTTTATCAAAAGTAAAACAAGAAGTAAATAATTTAATGAATCCAAAACCACTTTTCAAATGGTAAACATGATTAAAGCGAACGACCCAAAACTAAAGTCATGGGTAGAAGTATCAAGTGACTCCGATTTTCCTATCCAAAACCTACCTTTTGGAATTTTTTCTACAGAGAAAAAAAATAAAAGAGTGGGTGTTGCCATTGGTGAAAAGATTATAGACTTAGCCTCCTTAAAAGAACTTGGATATTTAAATGAGTTACCATTTAATACTGAAGATTTTCATAATGACTATTTAAATGCAATGATGCAACACGGAAAGTTTGCTGTAAGAGCACTCAGAGATCAAATTTCTTATCTGCTAAATCAAAATAATGATGAATTACAGTCTAATAAAAATCATTGTGATTTAGTTCTGGATAACCAATCAATTGCTAAACTTCATTTACCTATTGAAATTGGCGATTATACTGATTTTTACTCAAGTGAACAACACGCTTACAACGTAGGTTGTATGTTTAGAGATCCAAACAATGCTCTTTTACCAAATTGGAAGCATATCCCGGTTGGCTACCATGGAAGATCATCTTCTATTATTAGTTCTGGTGTTCCAATTCATAGACCCAAAGGTCAACAAAAACCCGATGATCAACCCAATCCTGTTTTTGGTCCATGTAAACTTTTAGATTTTGAACTAGAAATGGGGTTTTTCACATTTGATGGAAAACCGTTAGGAGAAAGCATAAGTACTGCTGAAGCGGATGACTACATCTTTGGTATGTGCTTATTCAACGACTGGTCTGCAAGAGATATTCAAAAATGGGAATACGTTCCTCTTGGACCCTTTTTAGCTAAGAATTTTGCCAGTTCTATGTCTCCATGGATTGTTACTCTTGATGCTTTACAACCTTATAAAATACCTGGACCTAAACAAGATCCTGCAGTACTTCCTTATTTAGAATATCAAGGAGAAAAACATTATGATATTGACTTAGAAGTAGCCATTAAGATACCAAGCGGAGAAGAAAAAATAGTTTCAAAGAGTAATTTCAAAAACATGTACTGGAATATGAACCAACAGCTGGCACATCACACCATCAACGGATGTGATATAAGAACAGGAGATCTACTTGCCTCTGGAACCATTTCTGGTGATGAAAAAGAAGCCTATGGGTCCATGCTTGAGATAAGCTGGAAAGGCACCCAACCCATTACAATGCCTGATGGTTCTACACGCAAATTCATCAATGACGGAGATACCGTAATCATGAGAGGCACAGCTCAAAATAATGATATAAAAATTGGGTTTGGTGAAGTAAGCACCTTAGTACTTCCAGCAAAATAACATATGGATATTGAACTGGAAAATAAAATGATCTTAAATGCCTACAGAGGTGTTTTGAGATCAATCAAGTCCAATCGTTCAAAAGAAGAAACCAAATTTATCAGAAAGGCATTTAATGTAGCTTCAAAGGCGCATCAATCCATGAGGCGTAAATCTGGAGAACCCTACATTTTCCACCCATTAGCGGTAGCAAGAATTTGTGCTGATGAAATTGGTTTAGGACCAACATCTATCGTTTGTGCACTATTGCATGATACCGTAGAAGATACTAACATCACTTTAAAAGACATCGAAAATAATTTCGGTATAAAAGTGAGGAATATCATTGATGGCCTAACTAAAATTTCAGGAGAATTTGATTTTACAAGTTCCTCACAAGCTGAAAACTTTAAGAAAATGTTCTTAACTATTCCAGATGACGTCAGAGTAATACTTATCAAATTAGCAGATCGACTTCACAACATGAGAACATTAGATTCTATGAAGGAGATTAAAAAACTCAAAATTGCTTCCGAAACGGCCTATTTATATGCCCCTTTGGCCCACAGATTAGGACTTTATTCCATAAAAACCGAAATGGAAGATTTATCCTTCAAATTCACTTATCCAAATGAGTATAACCTGATTAAAAGTAAATTGGAGAAGACCAAAGCTATAAGAGATCGTTACATTCAAAAATTTAGTCATCCCATTAAAAAAGAACTAGATAAGCAAGGCTATCGATATAAACTAAAGGCAAGAACGAAATCAATACCCTCTATACATCGAAAAATGAAAGATAAGGGAGTTGATTTTGAAGAAGTATTTGATGTATTTGCCATTAGAATTATTCTTGACTCTCATGAAGAGAAAGCTGACTGTTGGAAAGTATATAGTATTGTTACCGATTTTTATATTCCAAATCCAGAGAGATTAAGAGATTGGATTTCCTATCCAAAGCAAAATGGCTATGAATCACTTCATACTACCGTAATGAGTCCTACTGGAAAATGGGTTGAAGTTCAGATAAGAAGCAGAAGGATGGATGATATTGCTGAAAAAGGACTGGCGGCACATTGGAGATATAAAGAAGGGTCAGGAAAAAATACAGGGTTTGATAAGTGGATTTCAGAGATTAGGGAAATCATGGAAAATAAGGATTCAAACACATCAGATTTCCTTGATGATTTTAAAACAAACTTATATAGTGACGAAATATATGTTTTTACACCAAAGGGTGATCTTTTCACATTGCCTAAAAATGCAACTGCATTGGACTTTGCCTTCTCTGTACATACAGACGTTGGTGTTAGTTGTATAGGTGCAAAAGTTAATAGCAAATTAGTTCCTTTAAGCTATGCACTTAAGAGTGGAGATCAAATAGAAATATTGACCTCTAAAAAACAAATACCGAAAGAAGCCTGGCTGGAATTTGTCATTACGTCAAAAGCCAAATCAAAAATAAAGCAAACTCTCAAAGAAGAAAAAAAGAAATTAGCCGTTAATGGCAAGGAGATTCTAGAACGTAAACTGAACGCTTTAAAACTTGATTTTTCAGAAAATAATCTGAAAATTATTTTAAAACATTACCATTTTAAAGAACATACAGAATTTTTCTTTCAAATTGCTCAAGGAACCGTTGACTTAAGTAAAATCAAAGAGATTAATCATAAATCAGGGCAACTATACATTAGCTCTTCCATAACTAAAAGCATAAAACACACTTTTGAAACATTAGTTCAACGAGTCAGAGGAAATGAAAACGAAATAATAATAGGTGAAGGTGCAGATCCCAATCTAGATTACAAATTAGCCCCCTGTTGTAATCCTTTACCAGGTGATCAGGTATTTGGTTTTATCACCATAAATGATGGAATTAAAATCCATAGGAATAATTGCCCAAATGCAAGGCAATTAAGAGCAAACTATGCGTACAGGATCTTAGCTGCAAACTGGAAAGAAAACAAAAGGGATGCATTTATAACTGGACTAAAATTTATAGGAATAGATAATGTGGGACTGGTTAAAGAACTTACTACAATCATATCCGATCTTGAAAAAGTAAATATGAAATCATTAAACTTTGATTCCAAAGACGGTGTTTTTGAGGGTACTATAATGCTTTATGTTTACGATAAAAACCATCTTGAAAACTTAATTAGAAAGCTAAGAAATATTGAGGGAATTGAAAAAGTAGTAAGAATGGAGTAATAATCAATTTAATTCTATTTTTGTCAAATATTTTGGAAAACATTTCAGACATACAAGAAAGAGTAAGAGAAGTCTTTTTAGGCTACTTAAATGAAAAAGGGCACAGAAAAACTCCTGAAAGATTTGCTATTCTTGCTGAAATCTATGCCATAAAGGGTCATTTCGACATTGAAGAATTGTACATTAAAATGAAAGAAAAAAACTATAGAGTTAGCAGGGCTACACTCTATAATACAATTGATCTTTTATTGGACTGCGAGTTGATTAAAAAACATCAGTTTGGGCAAAATAGCTCTAATTTTGAAAAGTCATTTGAATTCAAACAACATGATCATCTAATCCTTAACGATGGGGAAGTCATTGAATTCTGTGACCCAAGAATCCAAAATATTAGAAAGACTATTGAAGAAATTTATAACGTAGAGATTCATGATCATAAACTCTATTTTTATGGGAAAAAGAAGGAATAATGTTTGAATATTCTATTGAACAAGAAGCACCCTTCATATGGGTAGATTTAGTTGGAAAGCTAATAATGGAAGATGATGCTAAGGAGTTTATGGAAAAAACGACATCACTAATTAGTCAGCATTGCAATACAGCTGTCATAAATATGCAAGATTTAAATTATATAAATAGTTCTGGATTTAATCAGCTTTTAAAGATTCTTTCAACTACTAGAAACCTAGGTGGTGATACTTATTTGTGTAACATAAATAAGAGTGTAGACACTTTACTAATTACCACAAAATTAAATACCATTTTTACAATAAAACAAGAAACTAAAAATCTAAGTGATTTTAAAAAGAAGATGAGTTATGGGAGCTGACGTACTATTAGGCCTTCAATGGGGTGATGAAGGTAAGGGTAAAATCGTAGATGTATTGACACCTGACTACGATATAATTGCAAGATTTCAGGGTGGACCAAATGCTGGCCATACGCTAGAATTTGAAGGAATTAAACACGTACTTCACACCATTCCTTCTGGTATTTTTAGAGATAATGTAGTTAATGTCATTGGCAATGGTGTAGTAATAGACCCTATAATTCTTAAAAAAGAAATTGAAGAATTAGAAAAACTAAATGTAGACGTAGTTTCAAAACTATTCATTTCTAAAAAAGCACATTTAATTTTACCCACTCACAAGTTGTTAGACAGGGCATCAGAAAAAGCAAAAGGAAAACGTAAGATAGGCTCAACACTTAAAGGTATAGGGCCAACGTATATGGATAAAACCGGAAGAAACGGTTTACGTATTGGAGATATTTCAAGTCAAAACTTCAAAACTAGATTTGAAAGACTTAGAGAAAAACACTTTCAACTTCTTGATGAAATTGACACTGATTATAACAACTTAGAAGACGAATTTTTATCCAGTATTGAGTTTCTTAAAAGGTTCCAGCATATTGATAGTGAACACTATCTTAACCAGGCCATCAAAGAAGGGAAAAAAGTACTTGCAGAAGGTGCTCAAGGAACTCTCTTGGATATTGATTTCGGTACTTACCCTTTCGTAACATCAAGCAATACCATCTCTGCAGGAACGTGTACTGGTATGGGAGTGGCACCTAATAAAATAGAAAGAATTATTGGAATTTTTAAGGCCTATTGTACTAGAGTGGGTAGTGGACCTTTTCCAACTGAACTTAGTGATGATGTAGGGACAAAGATGAGGGATATTGGTCATGAATATGGTGCAACAACGGGAAGAGAAAGAAGATGTGGTTGGCTAGATTTACCAGCCTTGAAATATTCCATCATGATTAATGGTGTTACGGAATTATGTATGATGAAAGCCGATGTTTTAGATAGCTTTGATGAAATTCAGGTTTGTACACATTACCAAATTGGAGAAGAAAAATTCAATTATTTCCCGTTTGAAATTTCTGAAGAGACTAAACCTGTATATAGAAATTTTCAAGGTTGGAAAGCAGATATTACTAAGCTTACGGATAAAGACAATCTTCCATTAGCATTATTAAATTATATCCAATTTTTGGAAGAAGAACTAGAGGTGCCTATCAAAATTGTTTCCGTGGGGCCAAATCGATCGGAGACTATTGTTAGGTAATCGCATAATTATTTAATACAATATCCGTTTTAACGGTATGAGGGTTTTAAGCATCATATTATGTTTTTGTATTTTTAATTCTTCTTATACCCAGTCTAGAACCAAAAAGATCAACTTTAGTTCAAAACAAAGTAAAGGAATCACCAAAAAAAATAAGAGTCTACTTATACTGTGGAATCAAGTAGTTTTTAAACATAATAAATCGGTTATGTATTGTGATAGCGCTACTTATGATAGGGGAAATAATTCATTTATAGCGTATTCAAATATTAAAATTATAGAGAATGATAGCATGAAGCTTTACGGAGATAGCTTGCATTATTTTGGGAATGAAGAAAAAGCATATCTATATGGGAATGTAAAGCTAATTACCAATCAAGTTCTATTAAATGCAAACTCACTGATTTATGATCAACAGAATAATTATGCCTATTACCATGATGGAGGTGTCATTAAACATCACGGTAAAAATTACACCATAAATAGTGTGGTAGGGAGATTTAACTCTTTAAATAAAGTTTTATTTTTTAAAAAAAATGTGAGGTTAGAACACACCGATTACCAAATATTGTCGGATACGCTCGTTTATCACACGGAGACTGAAAAGACTAATATCATTGGCGATACAAAAATTGAATCTAGAAACTCTACCATTTCATGTAGTAAAGGATGGTTTGACAACAATAATCAAACTTCGTCTCTAAAAGGAAATATAGTTATTGATTCCAAAAATTATCAATTCTATGCGGATAGTGTCTACTACCACGAACAAAAGGGAGAAGCATTTGCAAAAGGAAAAGTGAAAATTATTGATGATAGTAGCCAAATGGTAATCATGGGCCAATATGGATACCATAATGAAAATAAAGATTCCGCAAGAATTTGGGATCAAGCTGTCATGACCCAGTACGATTCAATAGATACAATTCACGTTTATGCTGACCAATTTATTCATGTTCATGATAGTACAACTAAAAAAACGTTCTGCTTTAGAAACGTAGTAATAAAAGGCACTCAAATTGATGGTGATTGTGATTCCATTTATATGAATGAAAATGACTCATTAATGAAATGTGTTGTAAATCCAATTATTTGGATTGATAGTAACCAAATAACAGGAGAAGAAATTGTATTTAAAACCTTCAAAGGAGTGGTTTATAGTATGGACATAGAGAATAATGGTATGATAATCACAAAAAAAGATAGCATACATTACGATCAGATAAAAGGACAGGAACTAAGTGGATATTTTAAACAGAACAAATTAAATAGACTTCATATAAAAGAAAGCGGAGAGGTCATTTACTTTTCAGATGATGAAATCAAAAAAAACATCAAAGAATTTAACAAAGTGAACTGCGAAAGGATGAATATATATGTTGATGAAAATAGAATAAAACAAATTTCATTTTTAAGTAATCCAAAAGGCATCACCGTTCCTATAGATCAAGTCAGTGAATCCTTATTTCTTGACGGATTTATGTTGCATGAAAAGAAGTCGTATCAACGTAAAATTCAATCTTTAAATGGAGATTGATTTAAGGGAATAAATAAATCCTCACCATTCTGCTCAATAAAATTATTTGTAATCATTGTCGTTAAACTAATAGAACTAATTAGTTTAAGGTTCTTCATTTCATGGAAGAGAAAGGTGTTAAAAACATCATTTTTTAAGTATCCCATTCTACTTCTATTTAACAAATCTAAGCCCAAAGAATCTTCGGTCTCTCTAACAAATCGAACTAATGCATCTACTGATCTACCACATAGATTCTGTTGGTTGACCCCAAAAACAATAAGTTGATCATGAATATATTTTATTTCACCATGAAGAGGTGTACCATGGGATTTCCATGTTTCACAAAAATTGGAAAATTGAGAATGTAGTTGTACGGATTTAGATGGGCTAAGTTTCTGGTTCGCAATAAATAACCACACTCTTGAATTTGGAGAAAAGTGATTAAAGATCATAAATCAGCAGCATTCGCAATTAATTCTGCAATATCCTTCACTTCTATTTCATTTTCTTTTTCAAAATATTTTACTCCATCCGTCATCATGGTATTACAAAATGGACAACCTGTAGCAATGACATCAGGTTTAACTTCTAATGCATCTTCTGTTCTTTCAATATTAACTTCTTTATTACCGCTTTCTGCCTCTTTAAACATCTGGGCTCCACCTGCTCCACAACAAAGACCTTTTGCTTTTGACCTTTTCATTTCATGAAGTTCTGCATCCAATTTTTTAAGTACATCTCTTGGTATTTCATATACTCCATTGGCTCTTCCCAAATAACATGGGTCATGAAATGTGATTTTTTTTCCATTAAATGAACCCCCGTCTTTAAGTAGTAGTTTACCTTCTCGAATCAATTGATTTATAAGCTGTGTATGATGAATAACTTCAAAATCTCCACCAAGTTCTGGATATTCATTTTTCAGAGTATTAAAACAATGTGGACAACCCGTGACAATTTTTTTAATTTGATATCCTTTTAATAACTCTATATTTTGAATGGCCTGCATCATAAATGAAAATTCATTACCAGCCCGCTTTGCTGGATCACCAGTACAAGACTCTTCTGCACCAAGTACAGCAAACTTTACATTACAATAATTTAAAATTTTGACAATGGCCTTAGTAATTTTTTTGGCTCTATCATCAAAACTTCCAGAGCAACCAACCCAAAATAAAATATCAGGTTGTTCATTTCTAGCTACCATTTCAGCTACAGTTGGTACTTTTAATGTTGACATAATTTTATTCTTCAGCCCATTTAAAACGATCTGCTTGTGCGAATTGCCATGGAGCACCGTTATTTTCAATGTTAGTAAGCATTCCAGCCAATTCTGAAGGAACTTTTGATTCCTCCATAACAGCATATCTCCTTAAATCAATTATAATAGACAATGGATCTATATTTACAGGGCACTCCTGAACACAAGCATTACAGGAAGTACATGCCCAAATTTCTTCTTCACTTACATAATCGCCTAATAATGATTTTCCATCGTGAAAATCTTTACCATTTTTTCTTTTTGCCCTACCCAGTTCATCTAGACGATCTCGTGTGTCCATCATGATTTTTCTAGGACTTAACTTTTTACCCGTTTGATTCGCTGGACATGCGGCTGTACACCTTCCACACTCTGTACATGAATAGGCATCCATTAAATTTTTCCAAGTTAAGTCTTCTACGTCTTTGGCTCCAAATCTTTCTGGCACACCTACCTCCCCTTCAGCAGGTGTAGCATATGGATCAAAATTCGGGTCAAACATCTTAGTCACTTCTTCTTTAACAGATGAAAGATTGGTTAAGCCACCCTTGTTATTTAAATTACTATAATATGTATTTGGGAAGGCCATAATGATGTGGAAATGTTTTGATATAGGTAAATAATTAAGAAAGCCAAATACAACCAAGATATGTCCCCACCAACCTATTCTTTCTAAAACATGAAGCGTTTCTACATCAAAAGAGCTAAAAAATAATGGACCTGTAAATGAAGACACCAAAAACCCAAATGAACCTACTCCAGGAAGATGAGATTCACCTTGAAGATAAAGGGCCTCGTCTGCCCCATTCATAGTAAAGACACAAATCAATAATACAATTTCTAAATATAGAATGATATTTCCATCCAGTTTAGGCCACCCAGACATTTCCGACATTTGAAATCTAGGTACTTTCAATAGATTTCTTCTCGCTAGAAATACCAATGTAGCCACAAAAGCTAAAACAGATAAAAGCTCTATGGTGCTTATAATTAAGGTATATAGCGAACCTAGATATGGGTGAAAAAAACGATGTATACCAAAAACACCATCTACAATAATTTCAATTAGTTCAGTGGAGGTGAGTAAAAAAGCAAGATAAATGAATAAATGAAAAATTGCAGGAAGAATCCGTTGAAACATTTTTTGTTGACCAAAAGCAACTAGCAGCATTGTTTTTAATCTTTTTGATTTTTGATCAGATCTGTCAAGATCTTTTCCTAGATTAATGTTTTGACGTATAAATTGAATATTTCTAGCAAATAAGCCAAAACCAATGATAAGTAACAGTATAAAAAACACTTGACTGATCATGTAAATCAATTTAATGAATCACGAAGGAATTTTTTAAGCACTTTTTCGTCTCTAGCATCAAGAATACGCTTGTCTTTCTTTCCAAATATACTGAAATGAACATACTTTTTTGGGTATGTTTTAATATTTTCAATTAAACGTGTAGCTTCTAATATCATATCATCAACTTGATGATAAAGAGTAGAATCTTGAATAAGGTGGGTTAGTGTTCCATCACCATGTTGAACATCATATAATATGGCATTTACTTCTTCTAAAGATGATTTTGCATTTTCAATAGTTCCTACTAAATCAGCATTAGTTAACGTATCTGTAATTTCAGAAACATTCTTTAGAATAGAAGTAATTTCTTCATTACTTTCTTTTAAACTAGTAGTTACTGATGCCACATTGCTTAGAATTGTACTAATTCTAATTCGTTCATTTTTAATGAGTGTATCCACTCTTATTGAAACACGTTCAAAATTTCTTATAGCATTTTTTATTCCATCAAAAGACTCATCTAAATTATCTGTATTTCGACTGAAAATAGCTTCAATCGTTTTAATTGCTGAATCTGCCGTGCTGATCAATTCATTGGTTTTCTTTTCTAATGGAAGTAACCTTTCGTTAATCTGATCTTCTAAAGCCATGGAAACGGTAGATAAAACAGTGTCTTGATTGTTATAGTAAGCCGTTGTGTCATTCCAGACAATATCTAGATAAGGTCCTGATAATAAATCAGAATTTAACTGCATAATAGAACCCAATGAAATGGAGGTAAGATTTGGATCATTTAATTCAAAAGAAACTATTACACTTTTATTAGTCTCTGAAACAAAAGATACGTTGGTAATAATACCAACCTGAAGCCCATTTAGATTTACAGGTCTTCCCGTAGTTAAACCCTCAGAATTGTTATATATGGTGTAATATGCAGTTCTAGACTTCCACACTTCTTGACCTTTTAGGAAAAAAAATCCTACAATAAGCCCTGTTATTCCAATAAGTGAAACTAAACCAATAATGAATTCTTTTTTAGCTCTCATTCTAACTATAATTTTTTCCAATCAAGTCGTCTACCGTCTTCAAAGGAGACAATAAATGCAGTGTCATACCCTGCATCAATAGCCTTCTCAAGATATTTGCTGGCTTCTGATTTTTGCTTGCAAATTCCGTAGGTATACTTGTAAAATTTTCCACTAAGATACACTTCTACTCCTTTTAATCCATTAAAGTTTTGAGGTTCTGTAGAAATCTTTGTAGACGAAGTGGCCAATTGCACTTTAAATATTTGCCCTTTTTCGTCTGCTAACTGTGACGTAATGGTATCTTCATTTAAAGCAGTTTGTAGAGATTCATCTACTCCATCATACCTTGATTTATAAGATTTAAAACCATTGAATATATGATTGGCTAGTTTTATCTGTCCTTTTTTTGAAGCTAAAAATAATTCTTCTTCAGCATGTGATAGAAAACCAAGTTCAATTAGAACCGCTGGCATTGTTGCTCGATATAGCACCATAAAGCCTGCTTGCTTTACTCCCCTATTTTTAAGCCCTAATTTTTTCTCACAATCCTTTTGAAAAGAGTTTGCCAATACTAAACTTTGGTCCAAAAAAGCATTTTGTCTCATCGAAAGAGCAATATACGCATCAGGGTCATTGGGATTAAACTCTTCATAGGTTTGCTCGTGATCATCTTCCATTAAAATAGCTGAATTTTCAAACTTAGCCACTTCTAATGCTGCTTTAGTTCTGTGCAATCCCAATACCCAACTTTCAAACCCTCTAGCAGCTCTATTTTCTGCTGCATTAGCATGAATTGAAATAAAAAGATCTGCACCAATTTCATTGGCAATTTTAGCTCTTCTCGCTAATCCAATAAATCGATCATCATCTCGAGTATAAACTACCTTGACATCCGGAAAGTTTTTTTTAATTAAATCTCCTAACATTAAGCTTACATTTAGCACTACTGTTTTTTCCATGTTCTTTTTTGCTCCAATTGCCCCAGGATCCTTTCCCCCATGGCCAGGGTCAATAACAACAGTATGGATTCCTAAACCAGTTTGACTGTGTAAAATAGAGAGATTAAATAATAAAACGATAAAGGCGATGTATCGTATTTTTTGAAGGAGCATTATATTTGCATAATTAAATTTCATTTTTTCCGTTTTTCTACGCAGTAATCTATCTTCAATTTTTCTGAAAAATACACATAAGATCAAATTTAAAGAGGTATTCCATTTTAACCTCAAAAAAAAGAATCTACTTATTCTCCTACATATGTTGATAATTAACATTTTAGTTGTAGGTCAAGAAGACAAGGATCAAGAATCAAGCCAATTAACTGAAAAAATAAATTATTACGCTAATGACTCTGTCGTTATAGATTTAGAAAATAAAAAAACTTTTCTTTATAATGAGGCACATATCGATTATGGAGATATCATTTTAGATGCCTGCTTAATAAACTTTGATTTTGAAACTAAAACCGTATTTGCCAAATATTGTCTTGATAGCAATAACAATAAAATAGGTATTCCGGTTCTTTCAGATGGAAGCACTTCGACAACTTCTGATTCACTTAGATTTAATTTTAAAACTAAAAAAGGCATCACTTATCAAGTTAAATTACAAGAAGGTGAAAGCTATATTCACGGAGAAAAAGTAAAAAGACAGCAAAATGGGAATATCCATATTAGAAATGCATTGTATACCACATGTGATTTGGATCATCCTCATTTTTATTTTAAGTTAAGAAAAGCCATCATTAAACCCGATGATAAAATTGTGTCAGGCCCCGTTAATCTATTTGTATCGGACATACCAACTCCTTTGGGCCTTCCGTTCGCGTTTCTGCCGAACAAAAAAAACAAGAGTTCCAATGGAATAATTATTCCCACATATGGTGAATCTCAAGGGCTAGGTTTTTATCTTCTAGGTGGTGGATATTATCATCAATTCAAAAACGGTAAATTTAGCACGGCCATAACAGGTGACATTTACAGTAAAGGTTCTTGGGGTCTTAGTAATTTAACCAAATATAAAGTTCGATATAAATATAATGGACAGTTCCAATTAAACTTCAGGAATGTAATTCAAGGGGAAAAAGGGTTTGAAGATTATGCTGTTTCGAAAGAGTTTTTTATTAGATGGAATCATCAAAACGATCCAAAATTAAACCCTGGAAGTACATTTAAAGCGTTGATTAATGCAGGTACTTCAACTAACTTTAGAAATGATTACAATAATATTTCAGTAAATAATTACCTATCCAACACTTTCAACTCAAATATTGCTTGGAGTAAACAATTCAAAGGCAAAATCTCATCTAATTTAAATGCTAATCTTAGACATAGTCAAAACGGAAATACAGGCAATATGACCTTTACTCTTCCAGAAATATCCTACAACGTGAATCGATTCTATCCATTTAAAATGTTAAGAAAAAGCTCCATAAATCGTAATTTCATTCATGAAATCATTAATCAAACTAATGTTAATTATCAGTTAAATACAAAAAATGAAATTAACATTGCTGAAAATGCTTTTTCCGACTTCTTAGAAGAGGGAATTGAAGGATTTAGAAATAATGCTCGTAATGGAATGAGACATAATATTAATGCATCTAGTTCTATAAAATTATTTGGGAAAAATGTGACCATAAACCCAGCTTATCAACTTTCATCTCTTTGGTACCTAAATCAAATAAATAAAAGCTGGGATGCACAAAATAATGAAGTAATAAACGATACCATTAATCAATTCTCCAGATTATATTCTCATAATGTTAGCGCATCGGCTACCACAAAAATTTATGGTTTTTATCGATTTGCTAAGTTTTTTGGCGGTAAACATCAAGCTAAAATCAGGCATACCATAACCCCAAATATCAACTTTTCATACAGACCAAACACACATGAATGGCTGTCCTACCAGCGAGACTCTTTGGGAAATACTTCAAGTTACTCTCCTTTTTCATCTAATATTTATGGTACAATTAGCTCATCTGAGTCTGGTAGAATCGGATTTAGTCTAATTAATGCCTTAGAGCTAAAAAGAAAAAACCATCAAGATTCTACCGGAGAAAATAAGTTTTTAAAGGCCAAAATATTGGATAACTTCACCATTTCTTCTGGTTATGACCTGATCAAAGATTCTTTCAATTTAGATCAGATCCAACTCATAGGTAGAACTAATTTATGGAAAAAAGTAAATATTCGTTTTGGAGGAAGAATTGACCCCTACCGATATGTAAATGGAAGAAGAACTAATCAATATCAATTTGAATTTGACAATAAATTGGGTACATTAAGATCAGCAAATCTAGCCATAGGCACAAATTTAAAATCAAAGAAAAAAGAAGACAAACCCTATGAAAGTGAAAAAGGAAGCAAAGAAGAGTTGGATATGATTAATGCCAATAGTGACCTTTACATTGATTTTAACATACCATGGACTGTCGGCATTGATTACAAAATAGATTATGCAAGATCTATCACCGAAGAATTAGACACCAACTACATCACTCAAAGTGTTGGACTAAGAGGAGATTTTAGCATCACCAAAAACTGGAAAGTTTCTTACATGACTAACTATGATTTTGTAAGAAAGGAATGGAGTTTTACATCAATTAATATTGCCAGAGATTTACACTGTTGGCAAATGAGCTTTAATTGGATCCCTTTTGGATTTATGAGAAGCTACAACATAAATATTAACGTAAAATCTGCCTTATTACAAGACTTAAAACTTCAGAGAAGAAGAACTTGGTATGACAACAACATCCCTTAAATTATGAAAGAAAGTATAAATATCAAAAACGCACCTGCACCAGTAGGTCCCTACAGTCAAGCTGTGATTCACAATAATGTGATGTACGCCAGTGGTCAAATAGCTATTAACCCTAAAACTGGTGAGCTCATAAACAATGATGTGAAGAAGGAATTAACACAAATTCTTGCTAATATAGATTCTTTACTTGAAGCAGCTAACATAAATAGAAATCACATTCTAAAATGTTCAATTTTCCTTAAAAACATGAATGATTTTGAAGTCGTAAATGAGCTATATGCTAATTACTTTGAACCACCTTTTCCAGCTAGAGAGACTGTTGAAGTAGCAAGGTTACCTAAAGATGTTAACATTGAAATTAGCTTCATAGCAAGTTTGGATTAAGTTGCATTCTCCAGATTCATCATCTCATTCCATAATGGATCTATGGGTGGATTTGCTCTAATAATGATTTTTTCTTTTTTAATTGGATGTGTGAATGCTAAAGATCTCGCAAATAAATGAATACTTCCATCTTTATTTGTCCTTTTTGCTCCATATTTCACATCCCCTTTAATTTTGCAACCTAAGTGTGCTAATTGAATTCTAATTTGGTGATGTCTTCCTGTTTTCGGTTGAATTTCCAAATAATAATAGTGTCTGCTCCTTCCCAAAAGCCGATAGGTTAATTCTGCTTTTTTACTCTCCTTAACTTCTGAATCGTATGCCCTTGATCTGTTTTTTTCTTGATTTTTCTTTAACCAGTTGACTAATTCTCCATTTTCAAAAGGGGGCTTTTCCTCTACAATAGCCCAATAAGTTTTAGCCATTTTTTTTTCTCTAAATAAGGCATTCATTCGGGACAACGCTTTTGAAGTTCTAGCAAAAACAACCACTCCTCCAACTGGTCTGTCTAATCGGTGAATTATACCTAAAAATACCTCACCGGGTTTTTTATATTTTCTTTTGATATAGGACTTTACTTCTTCAGCTAACGTTTTGTCACCTGTTTGATCAGACTGGACAATATCTCTAGCATTTTTTTTTACCGCAATTAGATGATTGTCTTCATATAAAACAACTAAAGCCATTTAATATTGTTCATTTTGGTTAGGAAAATCTGAAGATTTAACATCCTTAATGTAATGCTCACAGGCCTTTAATATTTCTTGGTGTAAGTCATGATATCTCCTTAAGAAACGAGGCGAAAACTCTTGAGTAATTCCCAGCATATCATGTAATACCAGTACTTGACCATCCACTCCGCCTCCAGCACCAATACCTATAACAGGAATATCAATGGATTGGGCTACCTTCTCAGCAAGGCTAGCAGGCACTTTTTCTAACACTAAAGCAAAACAACCTACTTCTTGAAGTAGTTTAGCATCTTCTAAAAGTATTTTAGCTTCTTCTTCTTCTTTTGCTCTGACGGTGTAAGTTCCAAATTTATATATTGACTGCGGAGTAAGGCCTAGATGTCCCATAACAGGTATTCCAGCAGTTAAAATTCGCTGTATGGATTCTATTACCTCTTTACCACCTTCTAATTTCACAGCATGAGCCTCAGCTTCTTTCATAATCCTAATTGAGGACCTAAGAGCTTCTTTAGAGTCGCCTTGATAATGACCAAAAGGGAGATCAACCACTACTAATGAGCGGTTAATTGCTCTGATAACAGATGATGCATGATAAATCATTTGATCTAACGTAATAGGCAAGGTGGTTTCATGACCAGCCATTACATTCGATGCGGAATCCCCTACAAGAATAACATCCATCCCTGCTTCATCAACAATTTTTGCCATAGAATAGTCATAAGCAGTAAGCATGGAAATTTTTTCACCATTACGCTTCATTTCTGAAAGCACATGGGTTGTAACTCTTTTTATATCTTTATGTGTAGACATGACCTGTTTTTTTACAAATTTGATTAAAAACTTTCAAAATTCAGTTATTTCGCAACTAATCTTCCGTAATTGAATCTAAAAATCAACATACAAATCAAACTAATTTTTACCGTTTTATTGGTATGTCAAATTCAACATTTTTTTGCTAATCATATAAATGGCATCATAAAAGATAATTTAGGTGAACCCTTACCATTTGCTTCTGTTTATATTAAAAATTCTACATATGGTGTAAGTTCAAATGCCTTCGGAGAATATTTCCTGGAGTTAAAAAGTGGTGAATACACCATTGTATACAGCTTCATAGGGTATGAAACGGTTGAGAAGAAAATTATTTTACGTGACTCTCCTCAAGAAATCAATGTGATACTACATGAAGATACACAAAATTTAATTGAACTAGAGGTAGTTTCCAACACCAAAAACAAAGCACTGGAAATAATCAAAAAGGCAAAGGAAGCCAAGAAAAACTATAAAGACATTGGGTACTCATGTAAGCAATATGCTAAAAATTCAATTGAAAGGAGAAAGTTTAAAATTAGAAAAAGTGATACTATTAATTTTTCTGATTTAGATACTTCACGAACTATTAGTTTTAAGAAAAATAATATACTCAAGTTTATAGAATCATTCGGCACATTTTATCACCTTGAGAAAAATAAAAATTATTGGGACTATTTGGGATATCATGACTTTGCTGATACAAAACCCAAAGATGAATTTACCATCATTCAGTCATTTGAAGAATTTGGCGAGTATGATATTACACCTCAGTATAGCATAGACGATCCATACCTTTCATTAATGGATTTAGTAGAACTTGAACTAAATCTTTACCAAAATAATATAAGGACATCTATAACAGAAAAACCCATCATTTCTCCTCTATCTAATGGAAATAGAACCTATTACAAATTCGACTATTTAGGGTTAATTGTTGAAAATGACACCCATAAAATTCATAAAATACAAATTACACCCAGGTTTAAAAATGAACCTTTGTTACAGGGTGTCATTTTTATTGATGACAATACCCACTACATCAATTCGTTTGAATTAGCTGTAAATGGACCTAAACAGTCTGGTTTCAATATTGAAAATTTACACCTGATTCAAGATTACATACTAATTAACGATCATCCCTTAGTGAACCGAAAAATTATAGATTTTACCATTAAAGATGAAGACTACAAAATACTTGGTAATGCTAACACTATAAATGAAAATTTTGAAATCAATCCAGTTTTACCAAAAAAATTCAGCAAAAATGAGATTAAAATTTTTAATGATTCCATAAACCCGTATGCAAAAAATGGATGGGAAAAAATTAGGCCTATTGACTTGAAAAATAAGGAACTTGAATATATCCACTATACAGATAGTTTAAGAGAATATTACAGTAGCGAAGCATACATAAATGAAAAAGATAGCCTATACAACAAAATCACTATTGGGAATATATTATGGAATGGTGTAGGACATCGAAATAGGTATAAAGGGTATTCATTTTACATATGGCCTGTGATATCTCAATTTAACTTTTTTGGCGTGGGTGGATATAGGCATAATTTGGGTTTCAACTTCAAGAAAAACATCAATGAAAAATATAAAATCAGTACTAGAAATAGTGTAGACTATGGGTTCTCCAATAAGGATTTAAGAGGATCAACTTCCATTTCTATAATTACGAATGATAGGAAATACAAACATTTCACCATGGGATTGGGTGATCAATATAAAGTTGTAAATCGATTTCCCTCTTTAAGCTCTGCGTTTTCAAGAAGTAACTACGTCAGATCCAAACATATTGAAACGGCATACAAGACTGAACTAACTAATGGATTATATGCTGAATTTAAATTTTTGTATTGCAACCAGTCTCCTCTCTCGTTACTTGATTTATCCGATGATTTTTTCCAACCACTTGATACGCTTTTATCCATCCCGCCTACAGAAAATTTTGAAGAGCCATATACCAAGTTAGAAACCCGATTACAACTTACTTGGCTACCTTTTCAAAAGTTTTTTTACAGAAAAAAGAATAAGATTGTTTTGGGAACTGATTACCCCACTGTTAATTTCATTTACAGAAAAGGATTTCCAGCTATTTTCAATAGCGAAGTTAATTTTGACTATGCAGAAATAAGGATTAACCATGAATTGACTATACCCCACCTAGGTGATGCCAAATGGAATGTAGAATTGGGTTCTTTTCTAAATAAAGAAAACTTAAGAGTGATAGAATGGAAATATTTTAGGGGAAGTGATTTTTTTATTTTTAGTAACCCGTTGAAATCTTTTCAAATGATGGGCCCCACATTAACCTCAGAATATTCTTATTTAAGAGGAAATTTTATTCATAATTTTAATGGGAATATTTTTGGTAAAATCCCCCTAATAAATAGACTTAATCTGCAATTATCAGCAGGAGTATCAACCCTATTAATACCTGGTGAAAATCTTAATCATCTTGAAACATTTGTAGGAATTTCCAGACCATTCCAATTGTGGGGTGACTTAGTGAAATTTGGGATTTATGGGTGTAGCTCTGTGAATAGTTTAACAGGATCTACATTTGAAATTAAAATAGGTGCATCCTCTTTCAATCCATTTACCAAAAAATGGGATTATTAATCTTTGCTAGGAATTTGTTTTAGGACCTCCAATAAAAAATTCCAAAATTTTTCTACGGAGTAGATATTTACCTTTTCATCTGGTGAATGAGGATTCTTAATGGTTGGACCAAATGATATCATATCTAGTCCTGGATACCTTTCATTAAGAATACCACATTCTAGTCCAGCATGACAAGCTTGAACCCTTGGCTTTTCATTATACATATTTTCATAAAGCGGGATCATTATATTTAATATTTCTGAATTAGCATCTGGTGCCCAACCCGGGTAAGAACCACTGTGTTCCACATTTGCACCAATATTTTGAAAGGTTGCCCCTACCGTTTGAGCTATATCATTTTTTGAACTCTCAACTGAACTTCTTTGTAAACTTTGGGTTATAAAAAGCCCATCTTTTAAAAGCACTCTTGCTAATGAAGAGGAGGTTTCCACGAGACCATCAATAGTTTGACTCATTTTGAAAACTCCATTAAAAACACTTGAAATCGAAAAAATTATTTCTTTTGAATCTTCTACAGATAAAGCAGCAATTGGTAAATCTCTCTTAACAACCTCCACGATCATATCAGGTTCAGTTACCTGATATTCACTTTTAATTTGCGTGATTAGTGCATCTAGGTCTGTTAGAAATTCTTCTGATTCAACCACAACACAAGCAGTTGATTCTCTTGGAATCGCATTTCTCAGACTTCCTCCATTTATTTCTGAAATTCTAATGCCATAGTTCAAACCACCATATAAAAGTCTATTCATCAATTTGTTGGCATTACCTCGTTCTAAATGAATATCCATTCCAGAATGCCCCCCTTTTAGACCCTTTAATTTTATTTCTAATCCAATTCCGCTATTACATAAATCAGATTCATATTTTTTTTCTGAATTAGTATCTATTCCTCCTGCACATCCTATACTAAATTCATCATCATCTTCCGTATCTAGATTTAATAATATTTCTCCTTTCAGAATACCTTGCTCTAACTCAAAAGCACCAGTCATACCTGTTTCTTCATCAATTGTAAACAATGCTTCTAAGGGGGGATGGATCAAATTATCGCTAGCTAAAAGTGCCATAATTGAAGCCACTCCCATTCCATTGTCTGCACCCAATGTAGTTCCTTTTGCAGTTACCCATTGACCATCAATGAAACTTTCAATTCCCTGAGTTAAAAAGTCAAATACAGTTTCTTCATTTTTTTGATGAACCATATCCAAATGGCTCTGCAGAATCACCACTTTTCGATTCTCCATGCCCTTTGAAGCTGGTTTTCTTATGATTACATTTCCAGCAGGATCTTTGTACGTTTCTAGCTGTAGTGAATGACCAAAATTCATCATAAATTCAATGACTTTCTCTTCCTTTTTGGAAGGTCTTGGGACTTCATTTAAATCCTCAAAAAAGTTCCACACTATTTTAGGTTCTAGCTCTCTTACGTTCATTCGATATTTCTTTTAAAAATTTTATACCCTAGTTTATTATATACTATATGTAGATTTTTATTTCGTTCCAGATGTTTAATTTTTCGGTTTGATTTAGTAACAAAATAACAAGGCCTGTCAATATTACCATCTGCCATCCAATTAACTACATGTGATGAATACTTATTTTTTTGAGATTTAGTAAGATCATGAAAGGAATCAACATCAAAATGAGTATTCAAAATTTCCAATTTCTTTGTTTTTAATTGATCGGTTTTGGATAGTTGATCTGTTTTGGTGTAAAAGTAATGAGCATAACTTTTAAACCCTACAGTTGAAATGTATTTTTTTTCCAAAGAAATGGAATCATAAAATTGAATTAAATGCCCTTGTAGTAGGTAATCAATTTTTGGTAAAATCAATCTTGCAGAAAAGAGGAAAAACATTCCTAGAAATACTAAGTAAATTATGACACTTTGAATTAATCGTTTAGAACTCATTATGATAAATATCATGCTTCCGACAAGTATTAAAAGGGGAATAAGATATTCAAAACCATTCCATTCTAATGGGGTATTGATTATTTCTTGAATGTGAATATTAGAAATTTTTTCAGAAATAAATTTGGGTTGTGCAACCAAAGTGTAAATAGAGATAGTTAATCCCATGGACAATATTAAAGCGAAAGCAATAAATATGGTTTTAAAAAAAATACTGAGTTTTTTACCAAACTGAAGTTTTTGTATTTCTACACTTGCTAAATAAGATAATGGGAAATAGGCTAATGAAGAATAGTGAACAATTTTGGTACTTACAATGGTGAAAAGTATCAATACGACCCAAAACAAAATTCTCATTAAACCTTGAAAACCTGAAGATCTTTCAGAGGAAAAAAAGATAATTCTCAATGCAAAAAAAGAAAATGGAAAGCATCCAAAAAGTAATACCAAAAAATGATAATAAACCGGTTGTTGATGACCTGCAACAGGTGTTGAAAAAAGTTCGATTTGGTATTTTATAAATTCCACTAAGAACCAAGGTCCACTTTGCCATATTTCATAACCATACCATATCAAGGAACAACCTATAATGGTAGTGAAAAAAACAAGAATAGATGTCATGCCAATTTTTAACTTCCTTATTAATTGTAAAAAAATGAAGACTATCGAAATAACTAAAATGGCTACTGGCCCTTTTGTTATTAAGGCCAACCCTGCAAATATTCCCGATAAAACTAGATGAATTTTATTTTTAGCCTCTTCGTCACTTAAATACAGATATCCAAAGTAGATGGAGGTAAAAATAAATAGATTGAAATAGGGATCAATTATCCCTGTTCTAAAATAAAGACTAGGCAAAATTCCTAGCATATAAATTAGCGACCACAATAGCCCAAATGAACTATTTTTAATCTTAGTTCCCATGAAAAATAGAATAATTGGAGTTAAAACTCCCAACAGTGCATTGGGAAAGCGCGCAGCAAAAGCATTAATACCAAAAATCTTCATACTTAGTGCTTGAAACCAAAAGAAAAGAGGTGGTTTTTCGTGAAAAGGCTCAAAGTTTATTTGAACATGAAAAAAATCACCTGA
>JAYPLD010000014.1:7163-10112 GCA_038129265.1 Crocinitomicaceae bacterium | reverse complement strand
ACCTATATCAATTTGTTCTTTAAACACCAAAAAGGGTCGTTGGACTTCTTCAAAAACAAATCGTTTCAATATTTGTGTAGTCATAGCGGATAAGGTAAAGCCGATAGCAGATATTAATCCGTAGTCTAGTCGCCAGATTAAAAGTATAAGAGCAATCAAAAGTGCGGTTACTCCGTCACCTAGGTAGGTGATATATTTAAAAAAAACATCAAGTATGGGGATATGAAATTGATTGATGCATATTGAAAAATCAGTATTTCCAATAAAAGCAAAACATAACAAACAAAAAACTACCCATGCCATTAATAGCATGAAAAGATGTTTAAATGAAGAAAAGAACAAACTCATATTAGTCTAATAAACTCCACTTAATCAATTTTATTTTGGCGAAAAAATATTTTACAGATGTCATCAGCACACCTAAACCATACACTGAACTTCTTCTAAAGTTGATCGATGAAGCTTCTTCAAAATATTTAGTAGGACATGTTATCTCAGCAATTTCATACCCTTTAAACATGATTTGAGCAAGCATTTGATTGTCAAAAATAAAATCATCAGAGTTTTCATTATATTTTATATTTCTCAAAACATCTGATGAAAAAGCTCTAAAACCGGTGTGATATTCCGAAAGTTTTTGATTCATTAATACATTTTGAAAAAGGGTTAAAATTCGATTAGCAATGTATTTATACAAAGGCATACCCCCTTTTAAAGCTCCTTTACCAAGTATTCTAGAACCTAAAACAACTGGATAAAGTTCATTTGCAATAAGGTGACACATACTCTCAATTAGCTTTGGTGTGTATTGATAGTCCGGATGAAGCATAACTACAATATCAGCTTCTATTTCTATAGCCTTATTGTAACATGTTTTTTGATTTCCTCCATATCCTTTATTGAATTCATGGACAATTACATGCTTGATTCCTAATTTTGAAGCAAGTTCTGCCGTATTATCCTGGCCAAAATCATCTACTAAAATCACCTCATCAACAATACTAAATGGAATTTCATTGTAGGTTTTTTCCAACGTTTCAGCTGCATTGTAGGCAGGCATAACTACGACTACTTTCTTTGACTTTAGCATCTTATTTTTTAATTCGGTCAAAAATACAATTATTGAAATAACTTTACTTATTATAAAATTAAATCTGTACTTTCGATTGCTAATTTGATCTTATGAAATTATCTGTGTATAAACAAACATTTAGAGGAGATTTAACAGGTGGACTAACTGCTGCCATTTTAGCTTTGCCTATGGGGCTCGCGTTCGGACTTCAAAGTGGATTAGGTCCTCAAGCGGGTTTATATACAGCCATTATATTAGCCATCATTGCATCCATTATTGCGGGTACAAAAACATTAATAAGTGACCCTACTGGGCCAATGACTTTTCTTGCCGCTACCATTGTGGCAGAAGCCTACCAAATGGATGAATCAAAAGCCATTGCATTAATTGTTCTCACCTTTGCACTTTCAGGAGTTTTTCAAGTTTTATTTGGATTAATTAAGGTGGCCAATTATGTCAAATACATTTCTTATCCTGTGCTATCCGGATTTATGAGTGGAATTGGAGTGATAATCATTTTAACTCAATGGCATAGTTTTTTTGATGCATCAAGACCCTCTGGTGGGATTATTTCCATCTTAGGAGAAATCCATTCTCCATTTATGAATCTGAATATAGCTCCAATGGTATTGGGAGCTAGTACGCTTATTATTATTTACCTAATGCCTTACTTGTCTAAAAAAATTCCAGCAGGTTTAGTTGCATTAGTTGGTGGTACCCTAATATCATTGCTATTTGCACAGGGTGATTTTAAAACTATAGGTGAAATTCCTACTACCCTACCCGAATTTAGACTATTTGATATGTTTAATGTGGATGCATCTATGGTAAGTTTAGCCATAGGGAATGCTTTGGCTCTGGCTGGTCTGGGGACCATAGATACTTTACTCACTTCAGTAGTCGCTGATAATCTAACCAAAACAAAACACAATGGAAATAGAGAATTATTTGGTCAAGGTCTAGGGAATTTTATTACAGCTGTATTTGGCGGAATTCCCGGGGCAGGAACCACTGCTGCTACCGTAGCAAATATCAATTCAAATGGTAGATCGAACTTGAGCGGAATTTTTAAAGGCGTATTTTTAATTATAGCGGTACTGGGATTAGGTAAGATTTTAGCCATGGTCCCTAAGTCAGTTTTATCTGCTTTACTTATTTCTGTTGGTATTGGCATTATCGATTTTAAAGGGATGAAAAGACTTGTGAGTCTTAAAAACAGTGACTCTCTAGTTCTCATTTTAGCGATTTTACTTACCGTATTTGTAGACCTTCTTGTTGCCGTTGGTGTGGGTATGGTGCTATCCTCATTTTTCTTTATGCAACGAATGGGTAAAATTGTTGACGAGCAAAGTAAACAAGGGAACATCGCAGACATGGAGAAGAAATTAAAAATTCCTGAATCCATAAAAGATAGAATATTTGAATATGAACTAGATGGGCCACTTTTCTATGGGTTTTCAGATCAATTTAAAGAACAAGCTGAATCCATAAAAGGAAAAGATGCCGTCATAATCAACATGTCTCATGTCCCTTACATTGATGCATCAGGTATTTATGTATTGGAAGAAGTAATTCAAAGCTATAAATCCAAAAATATAGAGGTGATTTTAGTGGGAGTAAAGGATCATATATTTCAACAATTTGAAGAATTAAAGGTTATCCCAAATACATTACCTGAAGAAAAAGCTTATAACTCGGTAAGATCTGGACTAAAATACCTCAAATTTCAGTTGGAAAATCCAGATGCATAAAAATCTGTTCAGATATTTTCTAAATAGGTAAGTTTCATACTTTTGCACCGTGTATAAAGCTATAATTAGACCATTACTTTTTTGTTTTGACCCGGAACGAGTGCATTATTTTTCACTGTGGTCACT
>JAYPLD010000014.1:5823-7063 GCA_038129265.1 Crocinitomicaceae bacterium | reverse complement strand
ATCAATAATGATGGAGCACATGCTTGCGCAGAAAGACTTAAAAAAACAAAAAAAGAGATTATAATTGGTGGAAATATTGGGAAAAATACAGAAACAAAAAACGAAGATGCATCTAATGATTATTTAGAAAACTTTAATGTACTACATGAGTATGTTGATTATTTTGTATTGAATGTCAGCTGCCCTAACGTGAGTAACTTTACTAAACTACAAGATGTTACATTTCTTGAAACTTTAATCCCAAAATTGAAAGAAATAAACAATAAAAAACTAAAACCTAAACCAATCCTTATTAAGATTTCTCCTGATTTAAGTACAGATCAATTAGACGAAACCATTCAGTTAGTTTTAGATCAAAATTTAGATGGCATTATAGCTACAAACACGACAACCAGTAGAAAAAACTTAAACACTCCTTCATTCCAATTAAACAAGATAGGAAACGGTGGATTAAGTGGTCTACCTTTGAAAAATCAATCTACAGAAGTGATAAGATATATTGCGAAAAAAACAAATAAGAAAATTCCAATTATTGGAGTTGGTGGAATAATGAACGAAAATGATGCCATGGAAAAACTAAAAGCTGGAGCATCGTTACTTCAAGTTTATACCGGCTTTATTTACAATGGACCTACATTGATTAAAAATATTAATAAAAAAATATTGTCTAGCTCATGAATAATCAAATTGCAGAAGTTTTAGGTGAGATAAGAGAGTTAAGAATTAAACTAAAAAATCACCCCGTTTACAGCAGTCTTAAAACGGTTGAAGACATTAAAATATTTATGCAAATTCACGCTTTTGCAGTTTGGGATTTCATGTCATTACTCAAAGCTTTACAAAACAAACTTACTTGTACACATGTACCTTGGTTACCAAGCAAAAATGCTAAGGCTGCTAGGCTAATTAACCAAATTGTAGTAGATGAGGAATCAGATTTAAATGTGGACGGATTGGTTAAAAGTCACTTTGAAATGTATATAGAAGCTATGGAAGAAATTAGTGCTGATATCACCCCAATTAATACGTTTTTAGAGCAGTTATCCGTACAGAAAAATATATTATTATATATCGAAAACAGCAAATTAGATGACCCGATTAAGAACTTTTTAAATTTCACTTTCAATACTATATTGAATGGGAAAACACATGAAATCGCTTCTGCATTTACTTTTGGAAGAGAAGAAATTATTCCAGATATGTTTTTAGAAATTGTAAAAAATACGGAAAGAAAAGAAGA
>JAYPLD010000014.1:0-5723 GCA_038129265.1 Crocinitomicaceae bacterium | reverse complement strand
CCTGAAACCGTTTGGAATGCCTTTAGGTTAGCTAACTTTTCGTTATCAAAGGGAGATAAAACAAGTATATTCTTAATGGCAAACGGAGTCGAAGCTGAAGGCCTAAACTCGGAAAGATTTGATATAACCAATCAAATGGAGACCTTCATTTCAAATAATGGAGAGCTATATGCTTGTGGCACCTGTATAACGTATCGAAATAAGAATAGTAGTGAACTATGCCCAATCTCATCTATGGCAGATTTGTATGAGATTATTAACAATGCCGACAAACTGATTAGCTTTTAATTTTTTTTGCTCACTAAAAATAATAAAGCAAAAGAAATCAATGAATTATAAATAATGATTTCAGCACCGAACTGGTATTCCCCAAACCAGGAAATTAAATTGTAATTATTTAACCCCCAAATTAAAGCTAAAATGAACGTAATAAAAACACACATAAACGGGACATACTGATCTAATAATTTCCTTTTAGTTAGGATACCAAAAAAGAACAGTGCGATAAGTGGACCATATGTAAATCCAGCTAATTTGATAAGCAACCAAATAGCAGAATCATCCGATGTTTTTCTTAGAATGACAATTACTAAAACGAGTACTAGAGACATGATAATATGTACTGTTTTTCTCAATCTTTCTTGATGTGATGAAGATTTCGATTCCATATTCATAAAGTCTACCGTAAATGAAGTGGTTAAGGAAGTTAAGGCAGAATCTGCACTGCTGTATGCAGCTGCAATTAAACCTAATAAAAATAGAATTCCAACACCATAACCTAATGATCCGCTATTGGCAATTTCTGCAAAAAGAAGGTCTGTCCTACCAATAATTTCAAGAGCATTAGATCCAATATTCGTTTCTTGATAGTAACTAAACAAAAGCGCCCCTAGCACCAAAAAAATAAAGTTCACAAAGACCAAAACACCAGAAAAGGTTAACATATTTAGTTGGGCCAACTTTAAATTTTTACAACTTAAATTTTTTTGCATCATATCTTGGTCTAACCCTGTCATCCCAATAGTAATAAAAATACCTCCCAAAAAGTTTTTCCAAAAATAATTTCCAGTTAACCAATCTTCAAAAAAAAAGGCCTTAGTATAACCACTTGCTGTCAAGATTTCATAATAGCTTTTTGAAGCTCCTTCATTGAGCTGATTTTTAATTAAAATAACGGTAACGACTACTGCAATAAGCATAAAAAATGTTTGCAACGTATCTGTCCAAATAATAGTTTTAATTCCTCCTCTATTCGTATACAACCAAATTAATAGTACAGAAAATAGCACGGTAAATTCAAACCGAACTCCCATTTCATCAAATAAAATAAGTTGTAATACACTTGCTACCAGCAATAATCGAATCGATGCACCGATTATTCTTGATAATAAAAAAAATGATGCTCCAGTTTTGTAGCTGTAATGACCAAATCTATGTTTTAAATACACATAAATAGAAGTTAAGTTCATTCTGTAATAAATGGGTAAAAGAACATAGGCAATAATGATATATCCAACTAAATAACCTAGTACCATTTGCATGTAGCTAAATTGAGAAGCTGGCACTAACCCCACTGATTCATCATATTTTGCAATAGATCCTGGAATGGAAATAAAAGTTATGCCAGACAATGAAGCACCAATCATCCCAAATGCAACTACATACCAAGGTGATTTTCGATCCCCAAGAAAAAAAGATTTGTTATTGGATTTTCTTGAAGTTACCCAAGAAATTAGCATAAGTACTATAAAATAACAGCTTATTAACCCTATGATGAAAGAAGTACTCATTATTCTAAATTAACTACAATCTAAAACCAATTTCATGTGGCTTAACCAATCTATACAGATTTCATAGTTAATAAAATTTAAACATGATTATTTTTGTGAAATGGATTTCAAATCTAAGTTACTTAACGATGCTGTTGATCAAATGGCAACATTACCTGGTATTGGAAAAAGAACAGCATTAAGATTAGTTTTACACCTATTAGATCAACCAAATGACGATGTCAAAAAATTTTCAAATTCATTTATAAAGCTAAAAGAACATCTCAATTTTTGTGAAGATTGTTTTCATATTACAGAAACTATTAAATGTGAAATTTGTTCTAATTCTTCAAGGAATAATGAAGTAATATGTGTGGTTCAAGATATTAGAGATTTATTAGCCATTGAAAGTACGGAGCAATTTTATGGAAGGTATCACGTTTTAGGTGGAATCATCTCACCAATGGAAGGAATTGGTCCAAATGATTTAAAAATCAAAGAATTAGAAAAAAGATTGCAAACTAAAAACGTAAAAGAGCTAATTCTCGCACTTCCTGCCACAATGGAAGGTGACACCACTAATTTCTACTTGTTCAGAAGACTAAAGGATTTTGACATCAAGTTCACTGTTATTTCAAGAGGAATTGGGATTGGAAACCAACTTGAATACATAGACGAAATTACTTTAGGTAAATCTCTTCTTGACAGAACAGAATATAAGTCAAATTATCAATAGCAAAATTGAAGCTCTCCATAATAATAGTTAATTATAACGTTAAGCATTTCCTTGAACAATGTTTAAAATCAGTTGAAAAAGCTATTGAACCATTAGATGCTGAAATAATTGTAGTGGACAACAACTCCGTAGACGGTTCTTTAAAAATGCTTAATTACAAATTCCCAAAAGTAAAAGTAATCTCAAATAAAACCAATACCGGTTTTTCTGTTGCCAATAATCAAGGAATTAACCTAGCTAAAGGAGAACATATTTTACTATTAAATCCAGATACAGTAGTTCAGGAAGATACATTATTAAAATGTGTTGAATTTTTAGAAACAAATGAAAGTGCTGGTGCTCTTGGAATCAAAATGTTTGATGGGAAAGGAAAATTTTTACCAGAATCAAAAAGAGGATTACCTACACCTAAAGTGGCTTTTTTTAAAATTTTTGGTTTATCCTCTATATTTCCAAAATCAAAAATATTTGGACAATATCATTTAGGTTATTTAAATAAGAATGAAAATCATGAAGTAGAAGTGCTTTCGGGTGCTTTTATGATGATCAAAAAAAAGGTCATCGAAAAAGTAGGAAATCTTGATGAAACATTTTTTATGTATGGTGAGGACATTGATCTTTCTTACAGAATTATAAAGGGAGGGTATAAAAACTACTATTTTGCCGAATCCAATATCATACACTACAAAGGCGAAAGCACTAAAAAAAGCTCCATTAATTATGTGTTTGTGTTTTACAAGGCTATGATCATTTTTGCCAAAAAACATTTTAGTAAAACTCACATTAAAACCTTTTCATTTTTAATCAACATAGCTATATATTTCAGAGCTTCAATTGCCATTTTTCAAAGGATTTTCAAAAAATGGAGCATCTCCCTTTTAGAATTTGGAATAACCTACTTTGCAATTTATGAATTAGCCCACTTTTATCAATCCATAATGGAAATTTCATTCCCTGTAAAAACAGTTAAAATCATGATTCCATTTTACTCAGCAGTTTGGGTTGTTTGTTACAGGGCATATCAAAATCATTTACCTCCGTTAAAATGGATTAATCTAATCAAAGGAGGAATTTCAGGACTTTTGATTCTTTTAGCTGCCTATGCCCTTTTACCCAAAACAATTCAATTTTCTAGAGCGGTCATTTTGTTGTCGTCTATTTTAAGCCTTACCACTGCTTTTGTAGTCAGGATCATTTTTCAATCTTTTAAGTTAGGTTTATTTGAAAATTATAAAAAGAATAACCAAAAACGACTTGTGGTTGGTTCTATAGATGAAATAACTCGAATTGAAAAATTAATAAGATCTGGGGGTAGACTTTCAAAAGTATTAAAAATCAGTCCTGACGTAAACCAAAATGATGCTGAATTTGATGGGACCATCGAACAATTGGAAGAGTTTATTAAAATTAATAAAATTGATGAAGTCATATTCTGCTCAAAAGATCTTACATCCAGAGATATCATTTCCTCAATGGCCAATATCAATTTAAAAAAGGATGTGGAGTTTAAAATTGTTCCTGACAATTCGCAATTTATTATAGGTAGCCAGTCTATTTACACCACCGATTTTTTTAACTCAACTAAAATAAATCACATAAATAACTCCTCCAATAAGCGCATCAAAAGGAATTTTGATTTAATAAGTTCTTGTTTCATTATTATTGGATTTCCATTATTGATATTTTTTAAAAATTACAGACGTGCATTTTCTAAAATCCACCTTATTATGGCTGGAAAAATCACATGGATTGGTTACATAAACAGTAAAAAAAACGTAGACTTACCTAAAATTAAACCAGCTGTTTTTTCTTTAAATCATAATCAAAATGAAATGGGAAATGAAATTGCTAATAAGCTTAATATCATTTATGCTAAGGATTATCATGTTCAAAAAGATCTATTGCTTTTAGCCAAACAATTATTTAGTTCATAAATTTATTACCTATTTAGAATCAATATTTTATTGAAAATCATTCAAATAAATTTACTTTTGTAGCAGTAAAAAGAAAGTAATGGCTGAATTAAAAGTTGAACTTCCTAAAATGGGAGAAAGTGTTGCAGAAGCAACTATTACGACCTGGTTAAAATCTGTTGGTGACAAAATAGAAGAAGATGAACCAATTGTGGAGATTGCTACAGATAAAGTAGATTCTGAAGTTCCTTCTCCATGTTCCGGAATATTAAAGGAAGCCCTATTTAGCGAAGGAGACGTAGTACAAGTTGGAAGTATTTTCGCTGTAATTGAAACCGATCAAAATGTTGGCACAGAAATTGACGATGAAAAGGTAGAACTAAGCGAAATGGAAGTGGAAAGTGAAATTTTAAAGCCTTTAGAAAAAGAAGTTTCAGAGCAAATTGTAGTAGAAAGTACTTCAGATAGATTTTATTCTCCGTTAGTTAAAAGTATCGCTAAAAAAGAAAATATCAACCAAGATGAGTTAGACCAAATTACTGGATCTGGAGCAAACGGTAGAGTCACCAAAAAGGACATGCTCAATTACCTTGACAATAAAACAAACCAAACTCCAATTAGTTCTGTAAAACAGGAAGAATCGAAACCTCAAACACCGACCGTTATTTCAACAACCTCTATGGGACAAAACGGTGAAGGTGAAATCATAGAAATGGATAGAATGAGAAAAATGATTGCTGATCATATGGTGCATTCTGTTCATACGGCTCCGCACGTTACCTCTTTTGTGGAAGCTGACGTAACTAACCTAGTTTTGTGGAGAAATAAGTATAAAAAGGAGTTTGAAAACAGAGAAGGAGAAAAACTAACTTTTACTCCTATTTTCATAGAAGCTGTAGCCAAAGCATTAAGAGACTTTCCAATGGTAAATTCGTCCATAGATGGAGATAAAATCATTGTTAAAAACAACATCAATATTGGAATGGCTACTGCTTTACCAAGTGGCAATCTTATTGTTCCTGTCATTAACCATGCAGACCAACTAAATTTAGTTGGACTAGCTAAAAAAGTAAATGATCTTGCACTTAGAGCAAGAAACAACCAACTGAAACCTGATGAAATCTCAGGGGGCACATATACCATTAGCAATGTAGGCACATTTGGCAATGTAATGGGCACACCAATAATTAATCAACCCCAAAGTGCTATACTCGCTCTAGGGGCAATAAGAAAAAAACCTGCTGTAATTGAATCTCCAACAGGTGACATGATTGGAATTAGGCACATGATGTTTTTATCTCACTC